>JBILLI010000020.1:0-25623 GCA_044376155.1 Polyangiales bacterium | reverse complement strand
ATCTTCCCCGGGGTCACCGGTCGCACGCGGCTCACCCTGCGCACGCGCGACGGTGCGGCCGTGGTGCTCACGGGCCTCGCGGCCGACGAGCTCGACGCCTTCCTCGACGGCATCGACCCCGCGAAGGGCGCGACGATGCTGCGCGACGGCGCCACGGTGGTCGACGGCGGGCTCTCGGGCGCGACGGTCAAGGATCCGTCGACAGCGCCCCGAGGGCCGACCACAGCGCGTCCAGCGCCGCCGCGTCGAGATTGACCGTCGCGCTCACCGCGCGCCCGTCCGCCCGCAGGCGTAGCCCCGTCACCAGCCCGCGCAGCGCGGCGTGCTGCAGCGTCGGCGCGGTCTCGTCGCGCCAGCGCACCCCGCGCTGCGCGAGGCGCAGGGCGTCTTCGTCCGAGGGGGTCACGGCCGTCACGGTGAGCCGCACGGCGGACTCGGTCACGGCCGAGGCGCGCAGCGCGTGCAGGCCCAGGGAGCTTCGCATCGCCGCGGCTGGGATCCACGCGCCGCGCAGGTCGCCGTCGGGGAGCGCGTCCCATTGCGCGCGCAGCGCTGGGGTCTCGCCGTGCCCCTCGGCGTGCGTGAGGCCCGCGTCGAGCAGGGCCCGCGCGACCCACGGCGGACCGATGAGCGCGATGCCCTGCGGCAGCACGTCGACCTCGGCCGCGGCGTCGTCGCCCGAGCTCACGCGGGTGAGGGTGACCCCGCGGTGGGTGACGGTTCGCACCGTGGTGCTCGCCGCGCGGGAACGGGCGCAGGGGATCACCTCGGCCGCAGGGAGATCCCCCGCGAGCACGAGCCCCAGCGCGTCGGGGCCGCCGTCGAGCGACACCACCACCACGCGCCGCACGCGGGATGACAAGCGCGCCGCGCAGTCACCCTCGCCGCGGGCGCGCAGCCAGCGGTCGAGGGCGGGCGCGCGACGCATGCGGGCGAGGTCCAGCGAGAGCACACCTCGGGCGTAGGCGGGCGCCCAGGCCAGCGGGTCGCCGGGCGGCGCGGCGCGGGGCGAGGGAGCGCGACAGCCGAGCAGGGCGAGCGACGCACACGCGAACGAGAGGCGCACGAGGTTCATGCGAGATTCCGAGGTGAAGTGCGGCGGCCGTGCTTGCCTCGATGAGGTGCGAACTGTAGATCACTGAACCATGTCCAAGCGGGCCATTCTTCCCCTCGCGCTGAGCACCCTGGTCGCCGTGGCGTGCTCCAAGGAGAACCCTCCGACGGTGCTCGACAGCAGCGTCGATGTGGCGATCCCCACCGACAACCCCGTCGCGCCCGACCGCGTGGTGGTGGTGACCGACGCCGGGGTCGACGCGCCCGACGTGGTCACCCCGCGCCCCGACGTGCCCCCGGCCGACGTGCAACCTGGCATGGCCTTCTGTGACCTCCCGGGCGAGCCCGTGCCCGCGGGCGTGACCGTGCCCGAGGGCTTCTGCATCAAGCGCTTCGCGCGCGTGCAGACCCCGCGTGTGCTCACCTTCGCGCCCAACGGCGACCTCTTCGTCGCCTCGCCGAGCACCTCTACCCCCGGCGGCAACCCCATCGGCCGCGGCGCCATCATGCGCTTCACCGACGTGAACCGCGACGGCGTGGCCGACTCCATCGAGCCCGGCGCGACGAACTACCTCACGGGCGTGCCCAGCGTGCACGGCCTGCTCTTCGTCGACAACGAGCTGATGTACACGGTCGAGAACGGCGTGTACGCGATCCCGTACCAGAGCGGCGACGCGGCCGCGCGCGCGCCCGTCAACACGCACCGGCAGGTCGCCGACCTCCGAGACTTCACCCGTTGGACGCACGGCCTCGCGCGCGGCGTCGATGGCTCGATCTACGTCTCCATGGGGCAGTACGACATCGCCCAGTGCCCCGTGAGCAACGCCCGCTCGGGCTCGATCCTGCGCATCGGCGCGGGGATGCCGATGACCGGGCAGCTCTGGGTGAGCGGCTTTCGCAACCCGATGTACCTGCGCTGCAAGGAGTGGGGCGCGTGCTACGGCGCCGAGCTCACGGGCGACGGCTGGGGCGGCATCGGCGGCCGCGAGAAGCTCATCGAGATGCGCCAGGGCGACAGCTACGGCTACCCCTGCTGTGTCGACCGCGCGCGGCCGGTGCCCGGCGTCGGCACGGAGATGGGCTGTGCGAACGTCGCTGCCTCGGTGCAGAGCTACCCCCTGCACGACACGCCCTTCGGCTTCGACTGGGCGCCGACCTCGTGGCCGGGCGAGCACAGCGGCGCGTTCTTCGTCGGGCTCCACGGCTGGGTGGGGAGCTGGACCAACGCGGGCGTGCAGTGGGCCCCGACCGACCCGACGACGCACCGTCCGACGCGCGACACCGTGCCCTTCGTGCAGGGCTTCGGTCACCGCGGCCCGGTGCTCGAGGGCCGCGTCGCCGACCTGATCTTCGCGCCCGACGGCCGCATGTTCTTCTCCGACCCCCAGGACGGCGGGATCTACTGGGTGGCCCCGCGCACCCTCACGATGCCCGCGCGCTGACTACCGCTGCGCCCGTCGCCGCGCGGCCAGTCGCTCCGCGGCGACGAGGTGCTGCCGCCACGGTCCGTAGCTCCGCCCCTTCGCCTGCAGATCGTCCACCACCGCGCGCACCTCGTCGGGGATCTTCCCCGCCGGGGCGTCGCGCAGGGGCGTGCCCGGCAGGGGCATGAACGCGTGCATGTGAATCCGCGCGCCCTGCGCGGTGAGCTCGCGCATGAGGGCCACCGACGCGGCGTGGTCGTCGGGGGTCTCGTCGCAGGCGCCGAAGAGAAAGTCCACGTTGGGGCGGAGCCCGTGCGCCACGCAGAGGGAGACGGCGCGGCGAACGTCGTCGACGGTGTGTCCGCGGCGGGTGCGGTCGAGCACGCGCTGCGAGCCCGACTGCGCGCCGATCACCAGGTTGTCGTTGGCGACGTAGCGACGCAGCAGAAGCAGGGCCTCCTCGGTGACGTGCTCGGGGCGCAGCTCGCTGGGGAAGGTGCCGAAGAAGATCCGCCCGTCGGGGCCCATCGCCTCGCGCACCGCGGCGAGCAGCGCCTCCACCGCGTCGAGCCGCGGGGAGGTGTCGTCGCTCCCGTAGGAGAGGCACGTCGGGGTGAGAAAGCGCACGTCGCGCATCCCCTTCTCCCGCAATGACTTCGCGTGCGCGGCGATGTTCTCGACGGAGCGGTGGCGAAAGCGCGCCTTGAACATGAAGGGCGTCTGGCAGAACGTGCACGCGTAGACGCAGCCGCGGGTGATCTCGATGGCGTTGTACTTCCCGTCGACGACGTTGAACGCGGGGTGCGCGTCGAGGGCCTCGCGGGCGCCGTAGCCCGAGTCGCGCAGCGCGCCGTCGTCGACCCACGCGAGGCCCGGCGCGGTCCGCAACGAACGACCCTCCCGAACGGCGAGGAGCACCTCCACGATCGTGCGCTCGCCCTCGCCGAGGGCGACGAGGTCGAAGCCCGCGTCGAGGGTGCTGCGGGGCTCCGCGGTGGCGTGGACCCCGCCCGCGAGGTGCGTGACCCCGGTGAGGTCGGCGGTGGCGGCGCGCACGCGCGCGAGGTCGGCGAGGGCGGGGTCGAGGTCGGTGGAGTAGAACGACCACGCGACGATCACGGCTCGACCCTCGGCGCGGCGTGCGCGGATCGCGAGGGCGACCTCGTCGGCGGTGCGGCCGAAATCAATGGGGAGGTCGGCCGTGCGCGGGTCGTGGCGCAGGGCCGCGGTGAGCACGTTCAGCGCGACCACGCCGGTGCGCGTGTGGGCGGCGACGAGCGCGGGGGCGTCGGGGTCGGGGGCGCGCACGGTGGGCGCTACCTTCGCGGAACCGTGCGAGACTTGCAACGCGGCGCCGCGGGCGCTCCGGGCGCCGCGGGAGGAGAGACATGCCGTCGTTCGATGTGGCCTCGAAGGTGAATCACGCAGAGGTCGACAACGCGCTGAACCAGTCCGTGAAGGAGATTGCGACGCGCTTCGATTTTCGCGCCACCGACACGAGCATCGAGAAGAACGCCGAGGGCATCGTGGTGGTGTCGAGCAGCGAGGGGCGGCTGGAGGCGGCCCTCGACGTGCTCAAGGGCAAGCTGGTGAAGCGCGGCGTGTCGCTGAAGCACCTCGACCCGCAGAAGCCCGGCAAGACCTCGAAGGGCGCGCTGCGGCAGGTGGTGAAGCTCAAGGAGGGCATCGACCGAGACAACGCTCGGGTGGTCATCGAGCTCATCAAGGGCTCGAAGCTCAAGGTCACGGCGTCGATCCATGAGGACACCGTGCGCATCACCGGGAAGAACAAAGACGACCTCCAGGCCGCGATTCGCCTGCTGCGCGGCGAGGAGCTCGCGTTCGAGGCGCAGTACGTGAACTTTCGCGAATGAGCTGGGCCGCCGCGCGCGGCGGGTGATGGACGCGGTCCTCCCGGGGGGGTACGTTCTCAACAGTGCGAGCAGGCGGGGCGAGCAGACGCGCGCCGATCGAGCTGCCGCTGCACATCGACGACCGCACCTCGCGGCGCCGAAGACCGATCGTCCCGCTGCGCGCAGCGGTGCATCGAGAGAGGTCGGGGCCGTGACGATGATCCATGATGACGAGGCCGAGGGCGCCGCCCGACTGCGCCGACGGGCCGAAGACAGCGTGCGCACGCGGAGGATCCCGCCGCTGGCCGAGATCGACGCGATGCCGCGGGAGGCGCTGCGGCAGATGATCCACGAGCTGCACGTGCACGAATTCGAGCTGGAGATGCAGAACGACGAGCTGCGCCGCTCGCAGGTTGAGCTCGACGCGCTGCGGGCCCGGTACTTCGACCTCTACGACCTCGCGCCCGTCGGCTACCTGGTCGTCTCGCTGGAGGGCCGGATCCTCGAGGCCAACCTCGCGGCGGTCACCATGCTGGGCACCGCGCGGTCCTCGCTCTCGGGTCAGCCGATCTCGCGCTTCATCTTCAAAGACGACCAGGACATCTATTACCAGCACCGCCTGCAGCTCCACCGAACGGGCCTGCCGCACCAGTGCGAGCTGCGGATGGTGACGAAAGACGGCGCGACGCTCTGGGTGAAGCTCACGGCGGCCGCGGCGCACGACTCCGCGGTGCCCGAAGGGCCCGACGGCGGCGAGCCGACCGTCACCCGCGTCGTGCTGAGCGACATCTCCGCCCGCAAGCGCCTGGAGGCCGAGAAGGCCGAGCTCCGGGTTCAGCTCGACGAGGCCCGACGGTAGGGCGTCGCGACCGCGCGGGGCGACGAAGGCCCCGACGGCGACTGAGTCGAGCGCGCACCGACGCACCGCCGCTCCTCGCGTCTCCTGGCCACCCGCCGACGGTGGTCACGCGCAGCGGGGATCACTCGCACACACCCTGCCGCTCGACCGCGGCACCGGGCAGAGGAGCGCCTGACGCCATGAATCCCGACGAGACCGAGCCCGTGGACCCGCCCGCCGCGCCCATCGAAGCACCCGACGACGGCGACGACGCGACCGCGCCGCAGGCGGTGGCCGAGGGCCGCGGACCTGACTTTCCGATCGTCGGCATCGGGGCGTCGGCCGGGGGGCTGGCGGCCTTTGAGGCCTTCTTCTCGGGCATGTCGACAGACGCCGAGCCGGGCATGGCCTTCGTGCTCGTGCAGCACCTGGCGCCCGATCACAAGAGCATCCTCACGAGCCTGATCCAGCGCTGCACGCAGATGCGCGTCTTCGAGGTCGAAGACGGCATGCGGGTCGAGCCCAACTGCGCGTACATCATCCCGCCCAACCGGGACATGGCGCTGCTCAACGGCGCGCTGCAGCTGCTCGAGCCCTCCGCGCCGCGGGGGCAGCGGCTGCCCATCGACTTCTTCTTCCGCTCGCTCGCCCAGGACCAGCGCGAGCGCGCGATCTGCATCGTGCTCTCGGGCACGGGCAGCGACGGCGCGCACGGGGCGCGGGCGATCAAGGGGGAGGGGGGCATGGTCATGGTGCAGGCCCCGGGCTCCACCGAGTACGACGGGATGCCGCGCAGCGCGATCGCCACGGGCCTCGTCGACTTCGTGCTCCCGCCCGCGGAGATGGCCGCGCAGCTGCTGGCCTACGTCGCCCACCCCTTCGGCAAGCCCCGCCGCTTCGTGACCGCGTCGACGCCCCGGGATGAGAACGCGCTGAAGAAGATCTTCATCCTGCTGCGCGCCCAGACCGGCCACGATTTCTCGGACTACAAGCCGAGCACGATCCACCGCCGCATCGAGCGACGGCTGGCGGTGCACCAGATCAACAACACGGAAGACTACGTTCGGCTGCTGCAGCAGACGCCCGCGGAGGTGAACGCCCTCTTTCGCGACCTGCTGATCGGCGTGACCAGCTTCTTTCGCGACCCCGAGGCCTTCAAGGCGCTGGAGGAGCAGGCCATCCCGAAGCTCTTCGCCAACAAGCCCACGGGGTCGTTGATCCGGGCCTGGTCGCCGGGGTGCTCCACGGGCGAAGAGGCCTACTCCCTGGCGATTCTGTTGCACGAGCGCCTTGAGGCGATCAAGCAGGAGTACCGCCTGCAGGTCTTCGCCACCGACCTCGATGGGCAGTCCATCGCCACGGCCCGGGCCGGGATCTACCCCGCGAGCATCGGCGCCGATGTCTCGCCTGAGCGTCTGGCGCGCTTCTTCTCGACCGAGGCCAAGGGCGTCGCCTACCGCGTGCGCAAGGGCGTTCGCGAGAGCCTGATCTTCTCCGAGCAGGATGTCATCAAAGACCCGCCCTTCTCCAAGCTCGACCTGATCTCCTGCCGCAACCTGCTGATCTACATGGGCGCGAGCTTGCAGAAGCGGCTCATGCCGCTGTTCCATTACGCGCTGAACCCCGGCGGGTACCTCTTTCTGGGCACGTCGGAGTCGGTGGGTGACTTCACGCACCTGTTCACCACGGTCGATCGACGGTCGAAGATCTACCGTCGCCGAGACGACACGCCCCACGCCCGCACCGGGAGCATCGGGTGGGGGCCCATGACCGCGCGGGAAGACGCTCCGCCGCCGCCGGCCCGGCGGGTCATGCCCCCGGGGAGACCTCCGCTGCGGGAGCTCACCGAGCGGGCGCTGCTGCAGCACGTCGCGGCCTCGGCGGCGCTCGTCGACGGCCGGGGGGACATTCTCTACCTGCACGGGCGCACGGGGATGTACCTCGAACCCGTCGCGGGCGAGGCGGGCGTCAACAACATCGTGAAGATGGCCCGCGAGGGGCTGATGCGAGAGCTGGTCACGGCCCTGCACAGCGCCGCGGCGACGAGCGCCGTCGTGCGGGCCCCGGGCTTGAAGGTCCGAACGAACGGCACCACGACCACGGTCGACCTCACGATCCGCCCCGTCCCGCCGGGCGCCATGGGGGTGCCGGAGACGATGCTGTACCTCGTGGTGCTCGAAGAGTCGCCGCCCGCCGCGGACCCGGTGGCGCTCGCGACCCTGTCCGACGCGCCCGGCGTGGAGGTGCCCGACGCCGCCGACGACCCCCGCGTCGTCGCGCTCAAGCAGGAGCTGCGCGCCAAGGAGGATTACCTCCGCGCCGCCAACGAAGAGCTGCACACCTCGAACGAGGAGCTCAAGTCGTCCAATGAAGAGATGCAGTCGGTGAACGAAGAGCTGCAGTCGGCGAACGAGGAGCTGGAGACGTCGCGCGAGGAGCTGCAGTCGGTGAACGAAGAGCTGGCCACGGTGAACGCGGAGCTGCAGGCGAAGGTGGGGGACCTCTCGCGGGCCAACAACGACATGAACAACCTGCTGGCCGGCACCGGCATCGGGACGATCTTCGTCGACCACCAGCTCCGCATCCTGCGGTTCACCCCCGCCGCCACGCGGATCGTCAACCTGATCCCGGGCGACGTCGGGCGTTCGGTGGGTCATGTGGTGACGAACTTCGTCGGGTACGACCGTCTCTTGACCGACGCGAAGGAGGTGCTCGACACCCTCGCGCCGCGCGAGACACAGGTGCAGACCACCGAAGGCAGATGGTACTCGCTGAGCATCCTGCCGTACCGCACGCTCGACAACGTCATCGAGGGGGCGGTGATCACCTTCGTCGACATCACCGACATGAAGCGCGCCGAGGCGGCGCTGCGAGAGCGGCAGGCGACCGCGGAGTGACGGGCCGCCGGGGGCGGGGGCTACGTCCCGCGGCGGGTGGTCTGGAGGTACCCGAGGATGCGCTGACCGGGCACCAGCCCCTCGCGCTCGCGGAGCTCCAGCACGACCTCGAGCACCTTGGCGTCGAGGCGCTCGGAGGGGTCGTCGCTGCGCACGTTGCGCCGCCCGAAGCGCCGCGCGATGTCGACCACGCGGCCGGTCACCCGCCGACCGGGAAAGGCCTCGATCGTGACGAACCCGCTGGCCCCCAGACGGATCTGCGCGACCTCGCGCTCGTCGACGTCGATCCGGGCGCGGAGCACGCGGGTGTCGCCGAGGATCACCACGGGGTCTCCCGCGGGGGACGCGTACTCCCCCGCGCGGCACTTCACGAAGAGCACGTCTCCCTCGGCGGGCGCGCGCACCGTGAGCCGCGCGAGCTGCTCGCGGGACTGGTCTCGCCGCGCCTCGGCGGCGCGCAGACGGGCCACCGCCACGGCGATGTCTTCGCGCCGCGAGCCGTTCACCGCCGCGCGTCGCCGCGCCTCGGACTGACGGAGCTGCGCCTGATCCGCCTCGGCCTGCCGCCGCGCGCGGTCGAGTTCGTCGGTGGTGGCGTCGCCGCCCTGCGCGAGGCGGGCGGTGCGCGCGAGCACCTCGGCGGAGAGCGTCGAGCGCGCGCGCGCGGCGGCGGCGTCGGCCTCGGCGGCGTCGAGGTCCTCGATGCGGGTGCCGCGTCGGGCGCGGGAGAGCTCGGCAGAGGCCACGGCGACGTCGGCCTCCGCCGCGGCGAGGGCGGCGCGCTCGGCGCCCTGCTCGAGCGCCACGAGGGGATCTCCCACCCGCACCCGAGCGCCCTCGCGCACGAGCACCTCGGCGACGCGCCCGGCCACGGCGGGGGCGACGCGCACCTCGCGGTCGGCGGGCTCGATGACCCCGTTGCCCGACACGAGGTCCCCCTCGGGGAGCGCCTCGCGGGGGTCGCGGCGGCCGGGCGGCGGGCGCTCGGTGCGCGCGGCGAGGCGGGTGTCTTCGGCGTTGGGCGAGGTGCTGGGCTGCGCGGTGACGGCGCGCACCACGGAGACGAGCATGAACACGGTGAGGGCGGCCGCCGCGGCGGGCTTCCAGGGGAGATTCTTCATCGCGATGACTCCGATCCCTCGGGGACGATGCGTCCGTCTTCGATGCGAACGATGCGGTCCGCGAGGTGAAAGATGCGGTTGTCGTGGGTGACCACCACCACGGTGTGTCCGCGCTCGGTGGCGAGCGCCTTGAGCGTCTCGGTGACCTGCATGCCCGACTGCGCGTCGAGGCTCGCCGTGGGCTCGTCGGCGAGGATCACCGGCGGCGCGCCCGCGAGGGCCCGGGCGATGGCCACGCGCTGGCGCTGACCGCCCGAGAGGTCCTTGGTGTCGCGGTCGCCGAGGGCCGCGAGCCCGACGCTCTCGAGCAGTCGCTGCGCCTCGCGCTGGGCGTCTCCACGGCTCCACCCGCGGAGTTCCAACAGCAGCGAGACGTTGTCGCGCACCGGGAGCGACGCGAGGAGGTTGTGCCCCTGAAAGATGAAGCCCACGTGCGAGAGCCGCAGCGCGGGCAGGGCGCGCTCCTTCACGGCGGTGATGTCGGTGTCGTAGAGCCGCACGGTCCCCGCGGTGGCGCGCAGCACACACCCCAGGATCGAGAGCAGAGTGGTCTTGCCCGACCCCGATGGCCCCGAGAGCATCACGAACTCCCCGCGGCGTGCGGAGAAGTCCACCCCGCGCAGGGCGTGGTAGGCCACGGCGCCGTCGCCGTAGACCTTGGTCACCCCGCGGGCGTCGATGGCGAGGTCGCTCATCGGAACACCATCCCGGGCTCGACCCGCCGCACGCGCAGCAGCGCGAGGGAGGAGGCGCTGAGGCACATGAGCACCATGGCGGCCACGGTGGCGCCGAAGAGCCATGGGGGGAGCACCAGCGCGAGGTCCGCCGAGCGGATGCCCGCGGCCATCTTCACGGCGAGAAAGAGCCCCACGAGGGAGCCCGCGAGGGCGAAGAGCACCGACTGCGCGAGGAGCAGCGCGGCGAGGTCCAGGTTGGTCGCGCCGACGGCCTTGAGGGTGCCGAACTCCCGGAGGTTGTCGACGACGGCAGAGAACATGGTGAGCCCCACGATGACGAAGCCCACGATGAGGGCGAAGAAGGTGCTGGTGCCGAAGGAGATCCCGAGCGCGCTGCTGGTGAGCAGGTAGGTCACGATCTTGCGCTGGAGCTCCGCGCGGGTGAGCACCTGCGCGTCGGGGAGGCGGCGCTGGAGCTCGGCCTGCGCCCGCGGGAGCGCCGCGGGGTCGCGCACGCCGGCGAGCACGAAGTGGGTCTGGTCCGAGGCGATGTTGAGCAGCGACCGCGCGACGTCGAACTCGGCGAACGCGTAGGGCGGGCCGAAGGGCTGCAGCCCCCAGGTGAAGCCCACGACGCGCACGCGGCGGCCGTTGACCTCGCGCACCGAGCCGAGGTTGAGCCCGTTGAGCTTCACCCGCTGGTTCTCGTCGAAGAACATCGCGTCGGGTCGGGAGAGGTCTCGGGGGTCACCCGCGACGATGTTCCAGGGCCCGCCCGCGCCGCGCGGGAGCCGCGTGCCGAGGACGGTGATGGGCTCGGTGGTGCCGCCCTCGACCTTCACCGCGGCGCCGCCGTAGAGCAGCGGCTCGGCCCAGTCGATGCCCGGCGTGGTGCGCGCGCGGTGCAGCACCGACATCGACATGGGCGCGGTGTCTTGCAGCGTGGGCAGCCCCCGCGGGAGCACCCAGAGGTCGGCGCTCACGTTGTCGGCGAGCATGGTGTTCTTCTGGAGCAGGCCGAGAAAGGTCCCGAGCTGCTGCGCGGAGAGCAGTGTCGCGAAGACCACGCCGAGCAGGGTGCCGAGGCTCTTGAGGCGGTCGTGCAGCATCATGCGCACGCCGATGGCGGCCATGATGGAGAGCCGTCGCACGATGCCCGCGCGGCCGGGCACCGGGCGGGCGAGGGGATGGGTCGCGCCTGGGCTCACGGCGCACCCCCGTCGCGCGGGTCGACGCTGGCGGCGATGCGGAGCAACGCGCGGGCGTACCCGAGGTCGGCGTCGGACTGCACCCGCGCGGCCTGCGCCGACGCCGCGTCGCGCTCCGCGAGGAGCACGTCGAGGGCGGTGCCTGCACCCTCGTCGAGACGTCGCCGGGCGCTCTCGGCGGCGGCCGTCGCGGCGACCTCGCGGCTGCGGGTGGCGCGGGCCCGAACGATCCCCGAACGCACCTGGGACCAGGCGGTGAACACCCCGTCGCGGGCGTCGCGTCGGGCGCGATCGGCGCGAGTGTGCGCGGCGAGCTCGGCGGCCACGGCGGCCTGGGCGGCGCCGACGCTGGCGAGGTCCAGACGCCAGGAGAGCGAGACCCCCGCGGACCACACCGCCTCGGGCCCAAAGCCCGCGGCGTTGGTCCAGCGCTGGGTAGCCGAGGCGTTGAGGGAGGGCACGAGGCGCATCCACGCCGCGGTGCGGGTGGCGTCGCTCCCGCGGGCTTCAGACTCGGCCGCGCGCACCGCGGGGGTGTCGCCCGCGCGACGCTCCCAGGCGGGCAACGGAGGCTCTTCGCGCAGGGGGTCTTCGGGCAGCGGCGGCGGCGCGGCGGCGTCGAGCCCGGTGGTGCTGCGCAGCGTGCGCGCGGCGGCGTCGGCGGTGAGGTCGGCGTCGGCGAGGTCCTGCTCGGCGCGGGCGAGGTCGGCCTCGGCGCGCTGCGTGTCGAGGGTGGTGCCGCGGCCGGCCTCGGCGCGTCGTTGGGCGCGCTCGACGGAGCGCTGCGCGGCCTGCACGGCGCGGGCGCTGGCCGCGCGCAGTGCGCTCGCGCCGACCCAGGTGAACCACGCGCGGGTCACGCTGCGGCGCACGTCGTCGACGCTCGCCGCGCGGCGAAGCTCCGCCGACGTGAGGGCCGCCCGGGCCGCGCCGAGGCGCGACCACGCGCCCAGGTCGAGGAGCGGAACATCAACGGTCAGCGAGGCGTCGAGCTGGTCCTGCGGGGTGATCACCGCGCGCGCGCCGCCGGGGATCGTCACCGCGACCTCGACCTCGTTGCGGGTGTACCCCGCGCGCGCGCTCAGTGAGGGGATCAGCGCCCCCAGCGACTGCGTGCGCTCCCCCGCGCGCTGCGCCACCACTGCGTCGGCCTCGCGCACCTCGGCGCTTGACGGGACCCGCGCGAGAAAGTCGTCCAGCGACTGCGCCACCGCCGTTCGTGGCGCGACCAGCCCAAGAAACACGCCGAAGATTCTTGATCGTGTACTCACTCAATAACTCCGCGAGCTTCGGCCCGAGGGCACCCGCTGCATGGGATGCCTCCAGACCCCCTTCTGGTTTCAGCGCCTCGTCGCCCCCGGCGCGAGGCCGCGCTGCAGCATCGACACCAGCCCGGTCACGAAGACCCGGGGCGGCATGGGGAGCTGCTGGTTCATGCGCATCTGGAATTCGTCGAACACGTAACTGTGCAACGCGCCGAGGAAGGTGCGGCTCACCACCACCGAGTCGGGCGCGACGAGGCGACCCGCCCGGAGCTCCGCCTCGAAGTAGGCGCCGATCTTCCGCTCGAAGCGGCTCTTGGGCGAGTCGGCCATGGCGAGGCGGTGGTGAAAGCCCGCGCTCTCGGGCGCGCTCGCGGCCACCATGGAGAGCGGCATCCACGCGTGGATGTGCTCGATCACCCGCAGCCCGACCTCGACGAGGTGCTCGAAGAGGTCGCCCCGCCCGACCTGCCGCGGGAGCTCGTCGACCCACTCGGGGTCGGGCATCTGCAGCAGGGCCTCGATGAAGAGCTGGTTCTTGGTCTTGAAGCGGTGAAAGAGCGTGCCCTCGCTCACGCCGGCGCGCGCCGCGATCTCGGCCGTGGTCGCCGCCGCACCGCGCTCTCGCGCCACCGCGTGCACCGCCGCGAAGAGGTCTTCATCTCGAATCGAAGGGGGCCGCGCCATGCTCGTCGTTTGTGAGTGACGGCTCAACAATGACGCGCGGTCCCTTCCGCGTCAAGGCATCGCGCGCTCGCGGCGGTCGGCGAGGGCGAGGAGCGCCGCGGTGAGCAGCAGCACGGGCGCGAGCAGCACCGCCGCGAGCTGCAGCAGCACCAGCGCCACGGCGCCCGTCGCCGCGACCTCCAGCGACACGCCCGCGGGGGGCGTGCCCGAGATCACCGACACTACGCCGTCGAGGCCCGCGGCCGACGCGCCGGCGCGCAGGAGCAGCAGCACCGCGCCCGCGACGGCCATGCGCCGCGCGCTCACGACGCCACCCCCGCGGCCTGCCACAACGGACCGAGGGTCAGCGCATACAGCATCACCGCGTCACCTACGGCGTTGCTCGCCGCGAGACGCACCCCGCGCCCCTCGCGCACGGGGAAGGCCGCGAGGTGCACCGAGGCCACCAGGGTGCGCAGCCACGCGTCGTCGCCGAAGGCCGCCGCGCCCACCAGCGCGAGGCCGCTCGCGCCCGCGTTGGCCCCGAGCCAGGGCACCGTCGGGCCCGAGTCGACGTCGTCGCGCGCGGGCGTGTGCCCCGGCCACTCCCGCGCCCAACCGAAGCCCAACACGCTGCGCCCCAGAGAGTTACGCGCGCGTTGGTACTGGTCCCGCGCGAGGTCGGGGTCGAGGAGCTGGAGCATGTGGGCGGCGAGGAAGATCGACGAGCCCTCGGGGCCGTCGCCCACCTGACCGCGCATCGTGAAGCTCGAGACGAGCATGCCCGTGCGAGGGTCGACGAGGTGCTCGCGGGCGTCGCGGAGCCAGCGCGCCACGAGCGGGCGGTGGTCCTCGCCGCTGCGGCGGTCGTAGAGACGCAGCGCGACGAGAGCGATGGTGTTGCAGAAGGTCCAGCACTCGTCGGGGTAGCTCTCGGCGCTGTGCAGCGGCGCGGCGGTGAGGCGCGCGGTGATCTCTCGCGCCCGCGCGGCGTGCTCGCGGTCGTATCGCCCGTCGTCGCGCACCATGCGCCGCGCGCCGATCATCAGCGCCACCTCGCCGTCGATGAACACGCTGCGCGCGGGCTGCTGCACCCAGGGCCGACGGTTCGCGTAGCCCATGAGGAACACCGTCTGACCGTGCGCGCGCTCCTGCGCGAGGGTGTCGTCGATGAGCGAGTCCATCACCGGGAGCAGCGCGGGGGCGCGGGCGGGCTCGCGCAGCGAGACGTTCGCGAGGGAGAGCACCAGGAAGGTGCGGCGCATGAAGTCCCACTCCTCGCAGCCCGCGCGGAGCCGGGCGAGGTCGCCGTCGTGGGCGCGGGCGCTCCACGCGCGGAGCTGGGCGTCGAGCAGGGACTCCGCCAGCGCGCCGGTGGCGGCGGCGGGGCGCAGGGGGCCTCGGGGCTCCACCGCGCGGTGCGCGTTCGGGAGCCAGAGGGAGGTCGCAATGACCGCGGCGAGGGCCGCGCGGGCGAGGGGGCGGGGGCGTCTCATCACGCGCAGGAGACGCCGAAGGGCGCGGGGGCGTTCCCGGGCGTGGCGGTCAGCGGTCGAAGGGGGAGGGTCAGCGGCGGCGGGTGCGCCGCGGGCGGCGGGTCACTGCGCGGCGGGCGCGGGCGCGGGATCCGGGGCAGGCTCGGCGGCCTCCGCGCGGGTCTCAAGGCGGTCTTCCACGCTCACGGCGCGCCGCAGCTCGCGCACGTACACCTCGCGCTGCCGGAACATCTCGCGGTTCATCATCACGCCCTGAATGCGCTCGCGCACCGACTCGAAGCTCGGCGCCGGCGGCGGCCGCCGCTCCGTCACCCGCAGCACGTGCACCCCCGAGGGCCCGCGCACGGGCTCGCTCGCGGTGTTCAGCGGGATCTCCCCGAGCGCCCGGGTGATCACCTCGGGCAGCGCGTCGGCGTCGACCTCGCCGAGGTCCCCGCCGGCCTCGCGGGAGGCGGCGTCCTGTGAGAGCTCCCGGGCCACCGCATCGAAGCTCTCGCCCGCGCGCACCCGCGCCATCGCCGCGCGCGCCTGGGTGGTGACGGCCTCGACCTGCGCGGGCGAGGCGTCTTCGGGCACCGCGAAGAAGATGTGCCACGCGTGCGGGCGAAGCGTGCGCTGCAGCTCGCCCACCAGGCGGGTGTACTCCGCCCGCATCTCGGTCTCGGTGATGTTGATGCGCCCGCGCACGCGAATCTGCAGCACCTTGAGCTGCAGCACCTGCCGCTCCATGCGGTCATGGTACTCGCGCCACGACACGCCCTCGCTCTCCAACGCGCGGCGCAGCGTGGCCACGTCGGCCCCGCGCTCCTGCGCGATGTTGGCGATGAAGCGGTCGACGTCCTCGTCTGACACCGTGATGTGCGCGCGCGTCGCCGCCCGCTGGATGAGCCGCTCCTCGATCATCTCGTTGAGCGTCTGCCGCAGGATCGCCGCGCGCCGCCGGGGCTGGTCCGCCGCGGCCACGGTCTGCTCCATCTCCGCGAGGTACGGGCGGGCGTAGCGCTCGACCTCCGAGAGGAACACGGCGTCATCGTCGATGAGCGCCACCACCCGATCGAGCACCTCGGCCGACACCGGCGCGCTCACCAGGGCCAGCGCCGCCGCGAGGGCCGCCGCGCGCAGGGACATCCCAACCTTCACCGTCGCACCTCGGGCGCCGCAGGGCTCGGCGCGTTCACTTGCAGCCGCGAGAGCGCGGCGTCGTCGATCTCCACCCGCGACGCGCCTCGCAGCCGCGTGAGCACCGCGTTCACCGCGGCCTCCTCGGCCGCCTCGCGGCGCTCGCGCTCCAGCCGCGCCCGGATCCTCGCGGTCTCCTCTGCGAGCGTGCGGTGCAGCGCCTCGCGCCGGGCCGTGAGCCGCAGCACGTGAAAGCCCTGCCCGTTCGCCGGGCCGCCATGCGCGCTCGTCACCACGCGCTCGCTCAGCGCGCCCACCTGCTCCATCGCGAAGGCCGCGGCGGCCACCTCGGCGGGCACCGCGGCGCTCCCCTCGCGGGGAAAGAACCCGAGGTCCCCGTCGCGCTCGCGGCTCTCGCGGTGCGTCGAGCGCGCGCGCACCACCTGCGTCCAGAGCCCGTTGTCTTGCGGCTGCGCGCGCAGCTCGGCGAGGGCGCGCTCGGCCTCATCCTGTCGCCCGAGGACCACCTGGCTGACCCGCACCTGCGCGTCGGTGTTGTACTCGGCGCGGTGGGCCTCGTAGTACGCCGCCACGTCGGCGTCGCTCACGGGGGTCACCGTGACCCCGTCGCGGAGCGTCTGCTCAAGACGACGCGCGAGCTGAAGGTTCACCGCCCGACGGACCTCCGGGTGCTGGTCATAGCCCCGGGCCTGCGCCTCGGCGGCGAGCAGCTCCGCGTCGAGCCAGCTCTGGAGCAGCGCGCGGCGCTGGTCGGGCGTGCTCATGCGCGCACGGAGGTAGGGGTTCTCGACGTTGATCCGACGGGTGAAGTCGCAGAGGGTCAGCCGCCGGTCGTTCACCTGCGCGACGATGAGGTCGCGCTGCTCGGGCAGCAGGATCTCACACGGGTCGGCGCCCGGACGCAGCACGCCCGGGGCGTCCCCCGTCGCGGCGTCGGCCCGGGGCACATCCCGCGGTCCGGCGTCGGGCGCCGGGGGGCGTGGACACCCCGCGACGCACAACAGCACGGCGAGCAGCGACGGCACCGACCCGCGACGCAAGGTCAGCTCTCGCCCAGCAGGGTGGACATCGACGCCTCGTCTGCCGGGGTGAACGAGTACTGGTCGAACTCGTCGGAGCGCACCCAGCGAAACGCGTGCACCGCGACGGCCTCGGGCTCGTTGCCCGTCAGCCGACACTCGTAGAGGTGCAGGTCCACCGCGTAGCTCTCGTACGCGTGGCTCACGAAGGAGATCAGCGAGCCCACCTGCACCGCGGCGCCGAGGCGGTGGAGCACCTCACGGCGCAGCGCATCGACGTCGGACTCGTCGTCTTCGACCCGACCGCCAGGGAACTCCCACAACAACGGCAACACGGCCGTGGGTCGACGCTGCGTGATGAGGTATCGACCCTCACGCTCGATGACCGCGGCGACCACCCGGATCGTGCGCGACGGTGGCTTTGTGCTCGACATGGGCGCAGGACTCTACGCCCCCCACGGTGCCCCGCGCAACGACAGCGAACGCAGCCGTTTTCTTGTGCTCCTGCGTGCGACGCCGGTATTCACCACGGTCGGAAGCAAATCCTCGGTGGACCCGGAGATCGAACGTATTCGCCTCACCCTCGGCGCGGCCCTCGCGCCCTCGCCGGAACACGGGCCACGCGCCCTGCTCTACGGGGGCACGGCGGCGTTGCGCCGGGCTTGTCTGGACGCGCTGCAGGCCGCCCTGGAGCGCGCACCGACCCCGCGGCCGATGGTCGTGAGGGTGCCCGGCCCCACGCCCGAGCTGCGCCTGCCCGACGCCATCGCCGACGCGGTGGAGTCGGCGTTGGAGGCTCGCCGCGCCCCCGGCGGGCTCTACGAAGACCGCGGCGACGAGGTCGTTCGCTCCCTGGGCGGATGGCTCTTTCGCGCGCGCAGCGTGGGCTTCTCGGGCATCGCCCTCTTCATCGATGACCTCGACGGTCACCTCGACGCCCGGGGCCGTCCCGGCGTTGCCTCCGAGGAGTGGTTCCGCACGCTGCTGGGCGCCGTCGCGCGCCGCGCCGTGTCCCTCGTCGCCACCGCCCGCGCCGCCGACGCGGCGGGGGGACCTTCGCTCCCGCAGGAGACCGTGGCCCAGTTCTCTCTCCGTGAGTCCCTCGGCGGCCCTTCGACGGTGCTCGCGCGAGACCCCAGCACCCTCGTCGCGGCCCTTGCGGGGCGGACCTTCTCCCGGTCCTCGCTGCACCGCGCCCTCGACGCCTGGCTCGATGTGCCCCTCGACCCCGCGGACGACGCGGTGCTGGTGTTCTCGTCGCCGCTGAGCCCGCCCGCGCTGCCGAGCATCCCCCCGTCGGTGTTCTCGGAGCCCGCGCCGCGGCACTCGGACATCCGCCCGTCCCGCGCCCAGGAGGGCGTGGCGTTGGGCGACCTGTCGGAGTGGTCCGCCGCGCTCGCGGCCTCGGTGGAGCTCGCCGCGGCCATTCGCGCCGCGCGGAGCCACCCCCTCGCCGAGAAGGAGTCGCTGGAGAACAGCTTTCGCACCGGCGTCTCCCGCATGCCCCGGCGCATCGAGCGGGTGGCCGCGGGCGCCAGTCGGCTCGGCGTCGACGCCCCGCGAATGCTCGCGCGCGCCGCGGAGATGCTCGCGCACTACGAGTCCGCGGTGGCGCCGTTGATCCACGGCCACGCGATCGACGAGCCCTCCCTCGCCGAGCTCACCGACCTCTGCGCCGCCCACGCCAGCGCATTGGGTGCGCGGGTCAGCGCGACCGTGGTGCTCACGGGCCTCCGCGCCGACCTCGGCGAGACCTTTGTCCCCGGGGTGATCACCTCGCTCCCGGGGGCGCGGGTGGTCGCCCAGGGCCTGCGGTGGACCGTGCCCGCCTCGCCCGAGCGGGCCCGCGCGCTCGCCGAGGTCATCGACCGCACGCCCTGGGACGACGCCCTGCACCCGCAGCGCGAGCGCCTCGAGGGCCGCGAGGTCTACCGCGTGTCGGCCTACGCCAAGGGTCTGCGCGGCTCGGGCCGACGTCTCGACGAGGTCGCGTCGCGGGTCGAAGCGTCCCTCGCCGCGACGCTGCGAAGCTGGCTCTCGGGGTGGAGCGGCCCCGTCGCGTTGCTCTTCGTGTCCGACGTCGGCGTGGGCGCCGAAGACGCCCGCGGGGAGCGCGCGCTCGGTGACGGATCCGCGTTCGCGCAGATCCTCCCGTGGTGGATCGTCACCGTCGGCGCCGCGGTGTGACCCCCGTGCGCGACGGCGGAGACGGTCCGACTTCGCTCCGCCTGCTCTACCTCGGGCTCCCGCTCGGGGCGCTCTATCTCCAACGCGACGGCTTCACCCTCGCGGCTTGCGGAATCTCCCGCCCCGACGCGCCGGGCATGTGGCGGCTGCGCAAGCACCTCCAGGGAGCCCCCCTGTTGGAGCGCCCGAGCCTCGAGCGCCGAGAGGTCCTGGCCCGCCTCGCGGCCACGCGCCCCGACGTGGTGGTGAGCTGGTTCTGGACCCGGCGTATCCCCCGCGCCGCCCTCGACCTCGCCCCCCACGGCGGGATCAACGTGCACCCCTCGCTGCTCCCGCGCCACCGCGGGGCGGACCCGTACTTCTGGACCCTGCGCCACCGCGACACGCACACCGGCGTCACCGTGCACCGCATCGACGAGCAGTACGACACCGGTCCGATCTTGTTGCAGCGCAAGGTGATCGTTCCGTCTGGGGCCGACGCGTGGCGCCTCGCGAAGCGCCTCGACCTGCCCTCTCTCGAAGCCCTGCGCGACACCCTGCGCGCGCTCCGTGACGGCGCGATGCCTCCGGCGGTGCCGCAAGACCCCGCGCTGGCCACCGACGCGCCGTCGCCCTCGGACGACGACTGCGAGATTCGTTGGGACCTCCCGGCCGACGAGGTGCTCGCGCTGATCCGCGCGGCCTCGCCCGAGCCCGGCGCGTTCACCGCGGTGGGGGACGACAGCGTGGTGATCCTCGACGCCGAGGTGGTGCCGCGGCCCGTGGCGACCCTGGTGCACGGTGAGTGTGTGCGCGACCGCGGCGCGGTGTTCATCACGTGTGGTGACGGCCTCGCCCTGCGGGTGCTGCGGGCGCGCATCGACGAAGACGACACCGCCCGCACGGGCGACCGTGTCGCAGAGCTGTTCCCGCACGCCGCGGAGGTTCCGCGGTGAGTCGCCCACACCTCCTGGGCCTCGCGTTGCTGCTGTGCGCGTGCCCGCGGCGGACGACTCCACCCGCGCCGGTCGCGGACGTCGTTGCGTCTCACGTCGAAGCCGCTCCGTTGCCGCCGCCCGATGTGCCCCACGTCACGGTGGGTCCCGGCGCGGCGGGACCGTGGCGCGACCCACGGCTGGTGGGCGCGGCGACCTCGCAGGCGGTGTGGGTCGGTGACCAGCTCCAGAGCCTCGTCGCCGTGCCCGCGCCGGACGGGTCTCACGCGCGACTGAGCTGGGTGCGCTGGGGGCAGGGCGGCGCAGAGATCGTCGCGCAGGCCGACGCGCCCGCGATGGCGCCGGGCGCCTCGCTCGCGCTGGTCCCCGCGGGCGCCGGGTGGGTCGCGGTGTGGCGCTGCGAGGGGGCCGACGGGGGCGTCCGTTGGTGCGCACAAACCCTTGGTGCGCAGGGCTTTGTGGGCGATGTGAGGGACGCCAGCGACAGCGAGCGCGCCGCTGCGGGGTGGAGCGTGGACCTCCTGGCGTCGAGACGTCCCGAGCGGGCCGACCTGCTGCCCGCCGAGGTGCGCGACGGCGCGGTGGTGGTGAGCGCGCGGCCCGAGGGCAGGGGCGCGGCGCTGCGGGTCGACACCACCGAGGTCCTCCGCGGGACCGACCTTCGGAGCTACGCGCCCGCGCTGGCCACCGCGGTGCAGGGGACGACCCGCTGGGTCGCGGTCTCCCGCGGCCGCTGTCGAGAGACCCGGGTGGAACTCTGGTCTGTGCGCGAGGGCAGGGCCGCGCTGCGGGCGTCGTTCGCGGTGGGCGCCGAGGTGGGCTTTCGCTGGATGCGGCTCGAACCGGCGGCGGGGCGCGTGGCCCTGAGCTGGTACCAGGACCTCATCCCGATCCGTCTGCCCTGCGCCCGCCTCGACGGCGGACCCAACACCGCCGAGCACGGGGTGCGCGTCGCCCGGGTGGTGGAGTAGGGTCGCGCCCGCATGAAGATCTCCGTGCTGCGCCAGGGCACCCGCGCGCGCCCCGTCACCGTCGAGACCGCCACCCGCTGGAGCGCGTCGATGCTGCGCGCGATGGGGGTGAAGCGCGCCGAGCTCTCGGTGATGCTCTGCGACGACGCGACGATCCACACGCTCAATCGTCAGTTCCGCAAGAAGAACAAGCCCACCGACGTGCTCGCGTTCGCGCTGCGCGAGGGCGAGCTCGGGCACCTCGCGGGAGACAACCTCGGCGACGTGGTGATCTCCCTCGACACCGCGCGACGCCAGGCCGACGAGCGCGGGATCCATCCTCGCGAGGAGGTGCGCATGCTCCTCGCGCACGGCATCCTTCACCTCCTCGGGTGGGACCACCAGACCGACGACGAAGACCTCCGCATGCGCGCCGAGACCGAGCGGCTCATGGCGCGCACGCGCCGCGAAGACCGCCGCGCTTGACAACCGCGCCTCCAACAGGAACGGTTCCGCGGCCCTCGCGGGCAGAATGGGAGTCTCTGCGATGTTCGACCAGCTTCTGAACGTCTTCGGCCAGTCGCGTCAGGGCCAGCAGGCCTACACCGCGCTGCAGGCGCAGGGGTACTCCCCGCAGCAGTCCGCGGGCATTCTCACCACGGCGTTCCCCGCGGCGGTGCAGGCGATGCAGAACGCGATGCAGACCAACGCCCAGGGGCCCGGCCTGCTCGACATCGGCAACTCGAACTACATGCAGAACTTCCTCACCGGCGCGGTGAGCGGGCTGCTCCGCGGCCAGGGGATGAAGAACGCCGCGGTCGACGGGCTGCAGAGCGTCGTGGGTGGCCACGTCGCCACGGTCATCGCCTCGCGCTGCGGCCTGCCCCAGCGGGTGGCGGGCGTGGTCGGCGCGATCATCACCCCCATGATGGTCGACTTCCTTTGGGAGAAGGTCCAGGGGATGAACCTCGGCGGCGGCAACGCCTCGCCCGCGTCGCTCGCGCAGGGCTTCGGCGCGATGCTCAACCCCTCCCGGTGAATTTCTCCTTGCGCGGCACCGCCGTCTCGCGCTAGCACCCTCCCGTTCGCGACGGTGCTCCTTCGGGGCGCCAGCGACCTCATGGCCCGACTGACCCTGGCTGGACGAACCCCGCCAGGTCGGAGACGAAGCAACGGTACCCGGATCAGGGTGCAGTCGGGCCGCCAATCTCTCTCCGGGCAAACTACCCCGCGAGCTTCGCGTCGAGGTCGGGCGGCATCACCGCCCAGAGCGATGACAGCTCCCGCGCGCCCGGGAGCGACGCGAGAAAGGGCTCCCACTCGGGGGGACGTCCGGGCGCGAAGGCCAGCGCGAGCACCGGGGACCACCGCGGACGCACCGGCCGCCGCAGCAGTCGCATCCCGGCCTCGGGGGGCGTGCGGCTGCCCTTGCGGAGGTTGCACACGCGGCAGGAGCACACGACGTTGTCCCAACTCATGGGGCCGCCGCGGCTCCGGGGCATGACGTGGTCGAGGTTGAGGTCCCGGGTGGGGAGCTGCCGAGCGCAGTACTGGCAGGTGTGCGCATCGCGCAGATAGATGTTGCGGCGGGTGAGGCGCACGGTGGAGCGCGGCATGCGGTCGAACTCCATGAGCTGCACCACCCGGGGGATTCGCAGCGGACCGCGGCTCGTGCCCACGGCGAGGTCTCCGTCGCCCGGCCGCGTCGCGCTCCACGACGTGAAATCATGCGCTACCCACGCCGCGTCGAGGGCCCGCGCGATGTCGGACCACATCAGCACGAAGGCCCGCCGCGCGGTGGTGAGGTGTACGGCCTGGAGGTGACGGTTCACCACCAGCACCTGGGTCGAGAGCTCCGCGTCCGCGCCGCTCATCCATCCTCCTCGTGGGCCCTGGGGTCCATCGGTCGTTCTGCCAGAGCGTGTTCCGGCGACGCGACCGACGCCAGCGCATCCCGAAGCGCCGTCGCCAGGGCGTCGGCCTCGTGAACGCCGACGGTGCGCAGGTCGAGCCACAGCGCGTCCTCGGCCGCGCGCGCCACCACCGCGGGCCTCCCCGCGCGGAGCGCCGCGTCGAGCCGTTGGGGAGCGGGCCCCGAGACCCGCAGCGCCCACGACGGGATCTCCGCGTCGGGCAACGTTCCACCCCCCACCCGCGCCACCGTCGCCACCACCGCGAGGCTGACCCCTCCCATTCCTCCCAGCGCATCGCGCAGCCCCTCGGCCCGCGCCCGCACCGCGGCCTCGGGTTCTCCCAGCGCGCGCAGGGCCGGGAGCTCCCGCGCCGCGCGCCCGTCGATGTACCGCTGCAGCACCGCGCCCAACGCCGAGAGCACCAGACGACCCGGACGGAGCGCGCGCATCAGCGGGTGCTCCCGCATGCGCCCGAGCGTCTCGGCCCGCCCCACCACGATGCCCGCCTGCGGCCCGCCCAGGAGCTTGTCGCCCGAGAACATCACCGCCGCCGCGCCCTCGCGCAGCGCGTCGCGGGCGGTGGGCTCGGCGGGCAGTCCCAGCGTGCGCGTGTCGAGCAGCGCGCCCGAGCCGAGGTCCACCAGCAGCGGCACGCCGTGGCGCGCGGCCAGCGCCGAGAGCGCCGTGTTGTCGGGCGACGCGGTGAAGCCCCGCACGCTGAAATTGCTCGTGTGCACGCGCAGCAGCGCGGCGGTGCGCGGGCCCAGCGCGCGCTCGAAATCGCGGGCGTAGGTGCGGTTCGTCGCGCCCACCTCCACCAGCGTCGCGCCGCACGCGGCGATGACCTCGGGGATGCGAAAGCCCCCGCCGATCTCCACCAGCTCTCCCCGCGACACCACCACCTCGCGGCCCGCGGCGAGGGCGGTGCACGCGAGCAGCACCGCGGCGGCGCAGTTGTTCACCACCAGCGCATCCTCGGCGCCGGTGAGCGTGCGGAGGGCGGCGCGCACGGTGACGTCCCGGTGCCCGCGGCGCCCCTGCGCGAGGTCGTACTCCAGCGCGGCGTAGCCGAGCGACGCCTCGCGCACGTCGTCGAGCACCTCGGGGCCCAGCGGCGCCCGACCGAGGTTGGTGTGCAGCACCACCCCCGTGGCGTTGATCACCCGGGCGAGAGCCTGCGGCGGTCGCGCGGTCAACCGCGTGAGGCGCGCGCGGGCCTCGCGCAGCAGGGCATCGCGGTCAGCCGCGAGGTCGCCGCGCAGGAGCGCTGCCCGCAGACCCGCGAGGATCTCCCGGGCCAATGCGGTCACCGCCGACGGGGTGCGCGTGGTCAAGAGGGCCCTCGCCTCGTCGCTGGCGAGGAGCGCCGCCACCGCCGGGAGCGCCGGTCGCGCGTCGTGGGGCCCGTTCACGAGGCGAGACGCTAGCAGAGCCGCGCGCGCGAGGTCACCAACGCGGCGGCGGGCGCAGAAGTGCGGGAGACGGCTTGACGACCGACGGCGTCGTCTCGTAGCTTGCGCGCCCTTCCGCCGATGCCCCGAGGAATTGCCCCCGGTGGGTCGGGAAAACCTGGAGGATTTCTACGATGTACGCCGTCATTCAGACCGGTGGAAAGCAATACCGGGTCGCACCGGGCGAGACCCTTCGGGTCGAGAAGCTCGCGGGCGACAAGGGCGCGACGATCAAGTTCGACAAGGTGCTCATGGTCGGGGGCGAGAGCGTCCGCGTGGGCAAGCCGCTGATCGAGGGTGCGAGCGTGAGCGCGCAGGTCCTCGCGCAGGGCCGCTCGAAGAAGATCATCGTGTTCAAGATGAAGCGCCGCAAGAACTACCGCCGCAAGAACGGCCACCGCCAGCCCTTCACGGAGCTGCGCATCACCGGGATCGAGGGCTGACGCCATGGCACACAAAAAGGGACAGGGTTCATCCCGCAACGGCCGCGACTCCAAGCCGAAGTTCCGCGGCGTGAAGATCAGCGCGGGCGAGCCCGTGCGCGCGGGTGGCATCATCGTGCGCCAGTGCGGCTCGGTGATCCACGCTGGCGCCAACGTGGGCACCGGCCGTGACTTCACCCTCTTCGCCCTCGTCGATGGCGTCGTGAAGTTCGAGCGCCTCGGCAAGGACCGCAAGAAAGTCACCGTCGTCTCGCCCGCCGCGAACTGACAACTCCCCGCGCCACGGCGAGCGCGCCCGCGCGCGCCACCTCGGCTCCCACCACCACCGCAAGCTCCCAGAGCCCCTCGTCGGCCACCCCGAGCAACCCCTCGGCGTGATCGTCGCGGGTGAGGTCCGCGCCGCGGGCCATGGGCGAGAGGGCCGGCAGCGCGAGCAGCCCCGGGCACCACGCGAAGGCCGGCACCCGCGCGCTCACTCCCCGCGCCCCCCGCAGGCCCAGCGCCGGGTGGTGGTGCCCGATGATCACAAGCCCCTGCCGCGCAAGGGCTTCGGCGCGCAGGTCGGTGAGCACCGCAGGCGCCTCGTCGCCGTGTCGCACGCGGTGGGGTCCCACGACGCCCTCGGTCGTGACCCGCACGCCGCGGGCTTCGAGGAGCGAGGTCACCGCGCGATCGTGGTTGCCCGGGACCACCTCCACCGCGCGGCCGCGGAGTCGTTGGAGCAGCGCGTCCAGCGCCGAGGGCGCGGACGTGCGGTGGTGCGCCGCGGCCGCGCCATGCACGAGGTCTCCCGCGACCACCACCCGTCGGGGGTCACACGCGAGCAGCAGCGCGTCGATGCGCGCGAGGAGCGCCGCGTCGTCCACCGGCGGCAGCGCCACGCCGCGGTGGCGGAGCGTGTCGACGTAGCCCGCGTGCAAGTCGGCGACGACGAGGGTGCCCGCGTCGCGGAGAAACACACCTCCCGGGGCGAGCAGGGTGACGTCGTCAGGGAGCGCCGTCACGGGCCGCCGCGGGCCTCCAGCGAGCGGCGGTAGAGCGCGTTCGCGGCGTCGAGCAGCGCGCCCTCGAGGTCGTTCGGGGCCAGCGC
>JBILLI010000354.1:0-7593 GCA_044376155.1 Polyangiales bacterium | reverse complement strand
CGCGAGCGCCTGGCGCGCTACGGCATCGCCGCCGAAGACGCCCTCGCCGCGGTGCAGGCGAGCCACCTGGGGCGCTCCGTGGGCGGCCTCTTCGAGGGGGCGCGGCGCTACGACCTCCGGGTGCTCCTCCCGCCCTCCGAACGCCGCACCGAGGCCCTCGGCCAGCTCCTCGTGGGCTCCCGCGACGGGCAGCTCATCCCCCTCGTGCAGGTGGCCGACCTCGTGGAGCAAGACGGCATCGCCCAGATCGGCCGCGAGGCCCTGCGCCGCCGCATGCGCGTCGAGGTGAACCTCCGTGGGCGGGACCTCATCTCCTTCGTGGCCGACGCGCGCGCCGCGGTGAACCGGGAGGTCCGGCTCCCGGCGGGCTATGTGTTCTCGTGGGGCGGGCAGTTCGAGAACTTCGAGCGCGCGAAGAACCGCCTCGCGCTGGTCGTGCCCGCGGCGCTGGTGATCATCCTCGGGATGCTGGTGCTGATGTTCGGCGACCTGCGCTACGCCCTGGCGGTCTTCACGGGCGTGCCCTTCGCGCTGGTGGGCGGCATCGTCGCGCTCAAGCTCCGCGGGCTCACCTTCTCGCTCCCCGCCGCCGTGGGCTTCATCGCGCTCTGCGGCATCGCGGTGCTCAACGGGGTGGTCATGGCCACCGCCATTCGACGGCGCATGGACGGCGGCGCCGAGCGCGATTTCGCCATTCGCGAGGGGGCCGCCGAGGTGCTCCAGGCCCTGCTGCTCACGGCCACGGTGGCGGCGCTGGGCTTCGCCCCGATGGCGCTGAGCGACTCGGCGGGCAGCGAGGTGCAGCGGCCGCTGGCCACGGTGGTCATCGGCGGGCTCGCGTCGAGCACCCTCCTCGGGCTCTTTCTGCTCCCCGCCCTGCTGCGGATCTTTCGCGTGAGCCGCGTCGAGGAGCGCCCCCCCGAGGACCTCGGCTGAGCCCCTTCGCCACCCCCCTTCGGTCTGCGTACCATCACCCGCTGTGAGCGAGCTGCAGTGGGAAGACCTTCGCTTCCTCGACGCCATCGTGCGCGCCGGCACCATCGCCGACGCCGCGAGGGACCTCGGCGTGGCGCCTTCGACGATCTACCGCCGCATGACCGCGCTGGAGGCGGCGACGGGGCAGTCGTGCATCGTGCGCGGTGACGGCGTGGTGGCGCTCACCGACGCGGGGAGGGCGCTGGCGAAGGTCGCGCACCACACCCGACGCGGTCTGCTGGAGGCGCAGGGGGTGCTCCGCGCGAAGGAGACCGCCGTCGCGGGGGAGGTCTCGCTCACCACGGTGGAATCCCTGCTGCCCTACCTCGCGGGGCCCATCGCGGAGATCACCGCGCGGCACCCGATCACGGTGACGCTCTCGCTCGCCGACCGCGGCCCGAGCGTGCGTGACCGCGAGGTCGACTGCGCCATCGCGATCGTGCAACGACCCCCGCCGAGCTGCTGGGGGAGGAGGTTGTGCAAGCTGCCCTACGGGGTCTTCGGCACGGCCGAGGCACTCGCGCGGGAGCCCGAGCGGCTGTGGGTGACCCGCGAGGAGGCCGAGCGGAGCTCCCCGGAGTCGGCGTGGGAGCGCGAGCACGCGGGGCGCGTGGCGGCGCGGGCGAAGTTCAGCGCGGTGGTGGACCTCGCGGCGATGGGCGTGGGGGTGGCGCTGCTGCCGCGGCTGCTGGCGAAGATGAAGGACGCGCTGGTGGAGGCGCCGGAGTATCGCGCGGGCGTCTCGCACCTCACGCGCACCGCGTGGATCCTCACCCACGAGGACCAGCGCAAGACCCCGCGCGTCGCGGCGCTGGTCGACGCGCTGGTGCGTCACTTCGAGGGCTTCAAGGGGGCGTGAGCGCGGCGACGGGTCACTGGGCGTAGCACCGCCCGGCGTCGCAGATGCCCGAGCAGCACTCCGCGGTGGTGTTGCAGCGGTTGTACCCCGCGATGCAGTTGCGCTGCCGGCAGATGTTCTGCGAACACCGCCCGGAGCAGCAGTCGGTGCCGCTCCCGCAGGCCTCGGCGTCGTCGCCGCAGACGGTCTCGCAGCGGTTGTTGGTGCAGCGCCGGTTGCAGCAGTCCGAGCTCCCGAGGCAGCGCTCGCCCGACGGGCGGCAGTCGACGCGGCACACCCCGGTGAACCCGCTGACCTGGCAGGTGGTGCCCCGGCAGCAGGGGTCCGCGCCGAGGCCGCAGGAGCGCCCGGGGAGACTGCACGAGGTCGACGATCGACAGGTGCCCGCGGTGCAGTTGCCCGAGCAGCAGTCGCGGCTCACCGTGCAGTCCATCCCGTCGCTCACGCAGCTGGGGTTGGGCGTCTGGCAGGTGCCCGCGGTGCAGGTGAGCCCCGCGCAGCAGCCCGACCCGCAGGGCCTGCCCATCGACGCGCAGACCACGGGGAGCTGGCAGGTGCCCGCGGTGCAGGTGAGCCCCGTGCAGCAGCCCGACCCGCACGGCGTGCCGACCGTGGCGCACGCGCCCCCCGCGCGGCATACGCCGCTCTGGCAGCGCAGCCCCGCGCAGCACTCGCCGTCGTAGATGCACGCGCGCCCTGCCGCCGCGCAGGTGCAGGTGCCGCTCAGGCACGCCGAATAGCCGCAGCAGTCGAGGCTGTTCCGACAGGGCATCCCGCCGCCATGGCAACAGATGGGGGAGGTGGGCGAGGGCTGACAGGCCATGCCGCTGCAGCACTGGGTGTCGCTGCTGCAGCGCGCCTGCAGCGCGAGACACATCGGCGGTGTGTCCATCACCGCCGGAACGTCCCGGGCCACCGGCACATCGATCGCCACGGGGACATCCGTCACCACCGGGACATCGCGGGCGACCGGGACGTCGATCATCACGGGCACGTCCCGCGCGATGGGCACGTCGATCACCGCGGGCACGTCGGGGACGGCGGGCACGTCGGGGACGGTGGGCACATCGGGGACGGTGGGCACATCGGGGATCATCGGCGCGTCGGTGACGGCGGGCGCGTCGGGGACGGAGGGCGTGTCGGGGACGGCGGGCACATCGGGGATCATCGGCGCGTCGGTGACGGCGGGCTTGTCGTTCGCGGCCGGCGCGTCGTCGGTAGCGACGGCGGCTTCGCTCGCGCCGTCGGCGGTCGCAGCGTCAGGCGGCGTGTAGAGCCCGGAGGCGACGGGTGAGCAGGCGCCGAGCAGCGCGGCGAGGATCAGGGCGGTGCGTCGTGACATGTCGCCGCTGCTATCACACGCGTCTGCGCAGAGGCCGTTCACGGACCGACGGGAGGGAGTCCCATCGCCTCGCGATGGCTCGAATCAATCGAGAGAATTCATGGGTGCCGTTGCATTCCTGCGAACCGGGTTCGCCTCTGTGCGAGTCGTGCCCTCGGCGATGACCACCAGCGCGACGTGGGCCGCGTCCCAGCGATAGGCCGCGGCGCCGCGGAGTCGGGTCGCGATGAGCGCGGGGCCGCTCGCGCCGAGCAGCGCGCGCAGACGCGACACGGCGACCTTCACCGCGATGCGGCTCGACGCGCTCGGACGACGCTGCCACACCGTCGCGCACAACACGTCGGCGGTGACCCCCTCGGGCGCGCCCGCCAGCGCCGCGAGCAACGGGGTGAGCACCCGGCGGCGCAGCAGCGAGACGACAGGGCGACCGGGCACCGCGAGGGTGACCGCGCCCAGGTCCACCACCACCGCGTGGCCCTCCCGCAGCCGCGCGAGCTCACCCGCGTCGACGCCGCGGGCGCGACCGTCGAGCACGACCTCGGCCACCGGGGGCGTCGCCGACGACGCGAGGAAGCGTCGCGCGAGGGAGGGGTGCGCGCGCAGACGTTGCTCCACGGCGCGCGGGTCGAGCGCAGAGAGCGCGCGGCCTGCCATGCGCCGCGTCGCGGCGTCGCCGTCGAGGGCGGCGAGGCACAGCGTCGGCGCGTGGGTCAGCGCGTCACCGAGCACCAGCTCCTCGCGCTCGCAGTCGCGCAGCACCCGCGCCATCGCCCGCCGCGCCGCGCCCTCGTCGCCCGCCGCCAGCGCCGCCGCCGCGAAGGACCGTCGGGCCCGCGTCGCGTAGAAGTGCACCCCGAGGCGGTCGAGCGCGCGCACCGCGCGGGCGAGGAGGTCGCGGGCGGCGTCCACCGCGCCGCGGGCCAGCGCGCAGACCCCGTGGGCCTCGTCGAGCAGGCCGCGCAGCGTGGGCTCCGCGCCGGGGATCTGCACCAGCGTGTGGCGCGCGCGGTCGATGGCGTCTTGCGCGGCGTCGTGACGTCCGGCGGCGGAGAGCTCCACCGCGGCGTCCATCCAGACCTCGGCGGCGAGGCGCGGGCTCCCGCTCCGCTCGGCCTCCCACGCCAGCGGCAGCATGCGACCCGCAGCGGGCGCGGCGACGCCCCTCGCGCCCTCGATGCGGGCTGCGAGCACCTGCGTGCCGAGGCGCTCGGCGGGGCCGCCCACCACCGCGCGGTCGGTCCAGGCCGCGCGCACCAGCGCCTCGGCGGCGTCGAGTCGCCCGGTCCAGAGCTGGATCGCCGCAGAGTTGCTCCGCAGCACGCCGCGCAGCGCCTGCGCCTCGGGCGGGCAGCGCGCGAGCGCGGCGTCGTAGTGCGCGAGGGCGTCGCGGAGGTGACCGCGGCGCGCGTCGAGGGTGCCCAGCCGATGCAGCGCGCGGGCCTCGCGCAGGGCGTCGTCGTCGAGCACGGCGCGCGCGCGGGCCTCGGCGAGGATCTCGGCCGCCGGTTCGAACGCGCCCGCCTCGGCGTGCAGGGTCGCGCGCAGGAGCGCGGCCTCGAAGCGGTCCCCGGGCGACGTGCGGCGGTGCGCGAAGGCGCGGGCGAGCAGGGCCTCGGCCTCGGGGATGCGGTCCCGTCGCCACGCCACGGTGGCCGCGCGCACCAGCGCCGACCCCCGCGCCGCGCCGCGGCTCGTGCGGATCATCGCCGCGAGCACTCGGGCGAGCTCCTCCCACCGCCCGAGGCGCTCGAAGACCGCGGGGGCCTCGCGGGCGAGTCGCTCCCGCGCGTCCACGGGGAGCACACCCAACAGCCGCGCGAGGGCGCCCGGCGCGGCCTGCGGGAACGACGCCGCGCGCGCCTGCAACACCCGCAGCGATGGCGACGCGCGACCGCGCACGGCGAGCGCGTGCGCCACCGCCACCGCGGCGTCGGGGGACGAACCCTCCATCAGCGCGTCGAGGAGCGCGTCGCGCGCGGGCGTGGGGCACCGCGCGGCCAGCAGCGCGCAGGCCCCGTCGAAGGGCGCGACGGGGCGCCAGAGATCCCCCTCGGGCGCGAGCAGGCCGCAGCGTGCGAGCCGACGCAGCACGCGGGCCGACGCTGGCGGCAGCATCTCGGGCGACAGCGCGACCCCGCACGCGAGCACCGCCCCGAGGCTCTGCGAATGGGACCACCGCGCGAGCGCGTCGGCCAGCACCGTCGCCGCCCGACGGTCGGGGTCGGGGAGACCGTCGCCCGCGTTGAGCAGCAGCCCATAGGCCGCGATGCGCGGGGCGTCGCGGGGGCCCGCGGGCGCGAGCGGCACGGCCCCGCCGGGGAGCGGGCGATGGGGCGCGCCCAGGCGCAGCAGCCACCACCCGAGACGCGCGGTCACCGCGGGGTCGCGAAAGAGCCCACACGCGCGGGACCAGCGCGCAGGGTCCACCGCGCGACGCTCCAACGCGCTGCCGTCGCGGAGCAGCGCGGCGACGAGCCCCACGCTGTCTGCGCCGCCGCGCGCCAGGAGTGAGGCCAGGGTGAGCTCGAGGTCCGGCACGCGCAGCCCCCCGACGAGCAGGTCACCGCGCGCCGGGGGCAACGGCGGCGTCGCGCGGATCACCGCCCCCGGGGTGACCTCGACGCTCGCCCGCGTGGCCACGCGCACGGGGGCGCGGAGCGGTCGCTGGAGGTGCATCGCCGCGGCGGACTCGGCGTCGAGGCGCGCGCCACGGTCCCTCCGGCGCAGCGCGAGCAGCGCATCAACAACCCCTGGCGGCACGAGGATCATGGCGCCTGAAATGTAACCGAAGCGTAACCCAGGCGGGGTGCACCCTCTCTGTCATGCGTGCCATCTCGGGCTGGTGCAGGGTGATCATGGGCGCGGGCGCCCTCCTGGGCTGCGCCGAGGGGCGCACGACCTTCTCGCGCGACGGCGGCGCGACCGACGTTCCCGCCCCGAGCGACACACCGCCCATCGAGGCGGGCGCGTGTGTGCCCGGGCAGCTCTACTGCGAGGGCAACACGCAGTACCAGTGCACCGCCGACGGGCTCATCGTGAACCGCGTCCGGTGTGAGGGCGCGACGCCGATCTGCGCGCCGCTGCTCGGGTGCCGCGCGTGTGTGCCCAACGCGACCCGCTGTGACCCCGCGGCGCCGAACACGCCGCAGCGGTGCCTGGGCAATGGGATGTCCTGGTCCAGCGGCGCGCCGTGCGTGGGGGCGGGCGCGAGCTGCGTCTCGGGCTTCTGCGCGGACCGCTGCTCCGAGAGCGCCACCGGGCGGTCGTACCTGGGCTGCGACTACTGGCCCACGATGACCGCGAACAGCCAGCTCGACCCGAACTTCACCTTCGGCGTGGCGCTGTCGAACCCGCAGACCTACGAGGTGCGGGTGACCATCACGGGCGGCGCGCTCACCGCGCCCCGGGAGCTCACCCTCGCGCCGGGGGCCATCGAGACGGTGACCCTCCCGTGGGTGCAGGAGCTCGTGGCGTTCACCCCGACGTACCCGGGCTGCCGCGGCGAGGGCGACCCGGCCTGTCGCCTCCCGCGGGCGCCCGCGCGCTCCACCCTGCGCCGCGGCGGGGCCTACCACGTGCGCAGCGACGGACCCATCGCGGCGTACCAGTTCAACCCGCTGAACTTCAGCCGCGAGGGGGGCTTGTACTCCTTCACCAACGACGCGTCGCTGCTGCTCCCGCAGGGGGTGATGCGCCAGCGCTACGTGGTCTCGACCTGGCCCAACTTCGTGCTCCGCGCCACCCTCGCGACGACCACCTACGGCGGCTTCGTGACCATCGTCGGCGTCGCGGGCGAGGGGACCACCGTGACCGTGCGTCCGACCGCGTCGGTGGGCGCGGGACCGGGGGTGCCGATCATCCTCGCGGGCACCACCGCGACCTTCACGCTCCAGCAGGGTGACGCGCTGCAGCTCGTGAGCGCCGACAGCCGCGTCGACGCCCAGGGCCGCGGGCAGGACCTCTCGGGCACGATCATCGAGTCATCGCTCCCGGTGGCGGTCTACGTCGGCCACGACTGCACGAACATCCCCGAGGACCGCGTGGCGTGTGACCACCTCGAGGAGCAGCTCCTGCCCGCCGAGACGTGGGGGCGCGACTCCTTCGTGAGCGCGCTGCGCGACCGCGGCGCGATGACCCCCTCGGTGGTGCGGGTGATCTCGCAGGCGAACGACAACCGACTGACCTTCGACCCGCCCGACGTGCAGCCGCCGGTGACCCTCGCGGCCGGGCAGGTGCTGCAGTTCGCGAGCAACCGGCACGTGCGCGTCACGGGCTCGGGGGCCTTTCTCGCGTCGCAGTTCATGATCGGCCAGGGGCCGCGGGTCGCCGGGATGCCCGGCGCGGGAGACCCCGCGATGGTCTTCGAGGTGCCCGTGCAGCAGTACCGCGCGCAGTACGCGTTCTACGTCCCCACGAC
>JBILLI010000339.1:0-7943 GCA_044376155.1 Polyangiales bacterium | reverse complement strand
CCTCGGCGACGCGCGCATCCCCCTCGGCGGCACGCCGGGGTACGCCGTGGCCGACCTCCGCATGGGGTGGCGCTACCGCAACCGCGTGACCGTCAGCGCGGTGATCGAGAACCTCGCGAACACCTCCTACCGCGTGCACGGGTCGAGCATCGACGGCCCCGGGCGCGGGATCATGATGTTGATCTCCGGCGGGCTCTGACCGCGGTGCGACACGTCGTCGCAGGCATGACCGACGTCGCCCCCGTGCGCGCGCCGACGCTTCCTGGCGCGACGTCGTGCAGTAGGCTCCGCGGCATGATTGGCACACCACTTCGCCCGCTTTGGTCCCTTGTCCCCGCCCTCGCGCTGATGGCGTGCGAGACCGCCGCCCCGCCGTCGACCGACGCGGGCGCCGTGACCGACACCGCCGCGATCACAGACATCGTCGACGCCGCCGCCACCGACAGTTCGTCATCCAACGATCGCCCCAGCACCGACGTCCCCAGCACCGACGTCCCCGGCACCGACGTCCCCGGCACCGACGCGGGCACCGACGCGGGCGTGGCCTGCATGGCCCTGCCCACGGACTACATCCCCCGCTCGCGCATGCCCGCGATGCCCATGTGGCCCACGTGCATCAGCGACGACAACACCTACCGCCCGATCAACATGTCCATCGGGACCATCGGGCGGATCCTCGGCTACGAGCAGATGAACCGCGACCCCGGCATGGGACGCCCCAACGGGTTCTTCGACCCCACACGCGACCCCGCGGCCGACGAGTTCACCGCCGCGCGGCTGATCTACGCGCAGGACAACGGGCTGGGCTCCCGCATCGAGCGCCGCGCCGACGAGCACTTCCCCCAGCCCATGCCCAACGACTGCCAGATGGAGGTCGTGCGCACGGCGAACCCGAACTACTGCGTCGGTCCCATGCGCCTCCTGCCCATCATCAACACGGCCTTCGCGGCGGGGCAGATGGGGGGCATGGGCACCCCCAACCGCGTCCACGCGGCGCGTATCGACGCCGCGCTGATGTGGTTCCTCTACATCTCGCCCTACAAAGAGTCCCTCACCTGCACCACCACCCCGCCGGACTGCGACTCGGGCTGGGCGTACTACACCGGCGGGCAGTACGACCGCACCAGCTCCATGCAGCTCGGCATGGCGCGCTTCGTGCGCGCGTTGGAGCCCGCGACCCACGACCGCATCTGGGACGGCCTTCTCGCCGTGCGCTGCTGGAAGGACGCGCTCCCGATGGACACCGCCGCCCGCGAGCGCGCGCGCACACAGCTCGACCGGGCCCTCACCCGCGGCATCGTGCTGATGCTCAACAGCCGCATCCGCAGCGTGGCGACCACCACGGGCGTCGAGCGCGACGCGCACTTCGCCTGGGTGAAGGTCGTGGGCCCGCTCATGGACCGCGCCGTGCGCGCGCTCGACGTCACCGCCGCCAACGCCCTGCAGAGCGCGTTCATGGGCACCGACCCCGGGGCCTTCCCCGGGGCGATGGTGACCGCGACGCTGGAGCGTCTGTTTCCTTGTCCGTGATGGGGGTGGTCGCTCCCTCCGCGCAGAGGTCCTGTGCGGAGGGGGCAGCGGGGATCGGTCAGCGCGGGCAGCGCCAGCCGACGTTGAACGAGGTCAGCACCGGCGTCGCGCCGGTGTCGCTGGACTGCATCGACACCGTGATGCGGAACTGCCGCGCCGCGGTCACCGAGGCCGCGCGGAAGGGCGCCGCGAGGTCCGCCGGGGAGGTGTCGCGCGGGGCCAGCGCCACGGTCACGGGCGTCGCCGACCCCAGCGCCACGGGGGTCGCCGCGGTGCGCCCGGTGAACGTGATCGACGTGCCCGTGGGCGTGGTCGCGGTCCACCGGAAGGTGGTGAACACCGGGTTGTCGCAGCCCAGGTCGATGGTCTCTTCGTACGACCCTTGCGCGAGCGAGGTGCGGCGCACCGAACCCGTGAAGTCCGAGTACGAGTAGACCTGGTTGGCGCCGTAGAGCACCACCGCGTTCTGCGAGCTCGGCGTGTAGCGCACCAGCGCCGAGGGCGCCTGGTAGTGCGCGAGCCAGATGTTGCCGAGGCGGTCAACCCCGAGCGCCGAGGGGCCCGAGAACCCGCCCGGCAGGGTGTGCCGCGTTACCGCGGTGCTCGGGATGTTCGCGTTCGGTGCGAAGCGGTTGGAGTCCCACGAGAGCAGCCCCCCGCTGGGGCCGTCGCTGCTCGTCGCGTAGGAGAGCCAGACCCTGCCATCGGCGTCCACCGTGATGCCACGACCCGACGTGCCGCCGATGATCCCCGGGAGGTCCACGCGGGTCCACTGGTTGGTCGCGGGGTTGTAGCCGATGGCGTCGCGGCAGTCCCAACCCGCGAGCCAGACGCGCCCGGCGCCGTCGGCGGTGAGGCCGTAGGCGTTGCGACAGTTGCCGCGCAGCGAGAGGGGATAGGGCACCACCGTGCCCGCGGTGAGCGCGGTGGTGTTGTAGGGCTGCATCGCCGCGCCGTCGAGGGTGGTGACCCACAGCGTGCCGTTGCCCGTGACCACCATCCCGTAGGGGCGCACCGCGGCGGTGAAGGTGTTCAGCACCGCGCCCGTGCGGGGGTTCAGGCGGTAGACCCCGAAGTTGTTGTAGCCGCCGACCCACACGTACCCCGAGGGGTTCATCGTGTCGCCGCGGTCCGTCGCGATGGCGCGGAGCACCGCGTCGACCGGGCCCACGGGGGCGGTCCACAGCACGCACTCGTCGGCGCCGTAGGCGAGCACGTTCGACGAGCCCGTGGAGGTGTCGATCATCCCGTTGTTGTTGCGGTCGACGCAGTTCGAGCGGTCGGCGGCGATCTTCGTGACCGTGCCCTGCGACGCGAACCCGCGGCTCGCGACGTAGGCGTCACCCGCCCCGTCGACCACCACGCGCGACGGCATGTTGCAGCCGTTGTTGTAACAGCACAGCCCGCGGCACTCGCCCGACGAGAGCCCCACGCGGTAGCGCGCGAGCTCCCGGGCGCCCGTCGCGTCCCACTTGCTCATGGTGCTCTCGGCGGTGTTCACCACCCAGAGGTAGTCGGCCACGGTGGTGCTCGACATCCCGCCCACCACCAGCCCGCCCTGCATGGGGTTCACCGCGGTGCCGCGGAGCCCCTCGGCGGCGAAGGGCCGCCCCGTGCCGCCCACGGTGCTGTCGCGGCACTCGAGGTCGCAGCTGTTGCAGCTCACGCGGGTGTCGTGCTCGCAGCCGTTGGTGAGGTTGTTGTCGCAGTTCTGAAAGGTGCCGTTGCAGCGCGCGAGGCCGCAGGCGCCCGCGCTGCACTGGCCCACGCCGTTGGCCACGGTGCAGGCCGTGCCGCAGCGCCCGCAGTTCGCCGCGTCGCTGCGCAGGTCAGACTCGCAGCCGTTGCTGGGGTTGCCGTCGCAGTCGGCGAAGTTCGGCTGGCAGGTGAAGCCGCAGGTGCCCATCGTGCAGCTCACGGTGGCGTTGGCGCGCATCGGGCAGGCCGCGCCGCAGCGCCCGCAGTGCCCGAGGTCCGCCGCGAGGTTGCGCTCGCAGCCGTCGCCGCGGTTCTCGTTGCAGTCGGCGAAGCCCCCCGCGCAGGTCTGCACGCAGCTCCCCGCGGTGCACGCCGCGGCGGCGTTGGCGTAGGGCCCGCACGCGGTGCCGCAGGCGCCGCAGTTGCGAGGGTCGAAGCGGGTGTTGGTGCAGTCGCCGCCGCACGCGGTGAGCCCCGCGCCGCAGGTCGTGGCGCAGCGCCCGGTGGAGCACACCTGCCCCGCGGGGCACACCGTGCCGCAGGCGCCGCAGTTGGCGTTGTCGGTCTGGGTGTTCACGCAGAGGCCGTTGCAGCCCGTGGCGCCCGTGGGGCAGCTCAGGCGGCACATCCCGGCGACGCAGACCTGCCCGTCGGTGCAGCTCATGCCGCAGGCGCCGCAGTGCGCGCGGTCGGTCTGCAGGTCGCGGCACGAGTTGCCGCACGCCGTGAGCCCGTCGACGCAGCTGATGCGGCACGTGCCCGCGGAGCACACCTGGCCCGCGGCGCAGGCCATGCCGCAGGCGCCGCAGTGCGCGCGGTCGGTCTGCAGGTCGCGGCACGAGCCGTCGCAGTTCGCGAGGCCCGCGCCGCAGCTCACCTCGCAGCGCCCCGCGGAGCACACCTCGCCCTGGGCGCAGACGGTGCTGCAGGCGCCGCAGTTCGAGCGGTCGGTCTGCAGGTCGCGGCACACGCCCACGCACTCCGTGAGGCTCGCGCCGCAGCTCACCTGGCAGCTCCCCATGGCGCAGACCTGCCCGGCCGCGCAGACCGTGCCGCAGGCGCCGCAGTTGTTGCGATCGGTCTGAAGCTCCGCGCAGTACCCCGGGGTGCCGCCGCTGCCCATGCAGGCGCTGAAGCCCGTGGAGCAGGTGGTCACGCAGCGCGAGCCCTCACACGACTGCCCCGGCGCGCAGCCCCGGCCGCACTCGCCGCAGTTGCGCGGGTCGCGGCGGAGGTCGGCGCAGTACGCGCCGGTCATGGGGTCGGAGCAGGTGGTGAGCAGCTCGGCGCACGACGTGGTGCACATGCCGTTGCTGCAGACCTGCCCGGCGCCGCAGCGAACCCCGCAGGCGCCGCAGTGGTTGCGGTCGGTGTCGAGCGAGACGCACAGCGGCGAGGTCATCCCCGAGTCGCCCAGCGCCACCGGGCACGCGATCTGGGAGCCCGGGCACGAGACCCGGCACTGCCCCTCGACGCAGCGCTCGGTGTCGGCGCAGCGCGTGCCGCAGGCGCCGCAGTTGGCCGGGTCGATGGCCACCGAGACGCAGAGGCCGTTGCACTCGCGCTGACCCGTCGAGCAGCGGGACACGTCGGTGACCGTGTCGCGAGGCTTGGCCTGCACGTCGACGGAGACGGCGACATCGACGGCCACGGCGGCGTCGATGCCCGCGTCGCGCGCGCTACCGACGATGGATTCGCCCTGACACCCCAACGCCAGGGCCAGGGGGAGCAACAAGTAAAGACTGAGGTGCAATCGCGGCATGAGCCTCGCTCCAGGGCGCCGGACACACGGCGCTTCTCGACGTTACTTCAGGCTTGTCGGCCGACGAAACCTTCGCCGAGAGGATCCGTGACCCAAGTCACCTCTGTGTTGAAAGTCTGGTACACGCGCCCCTTCGTTCTCCACGGTCGAGGCGGATCCGACGGTACGTCCCCCGCGTCCCCCCACGCACGCCCTCTGCGCGAGGCCGCTCCGCATGGGAGGCAGCCCCGGTTCTCGCGCGCCGAGAAAGTTCGCACCGCAGGTAGACGCGCTCGACGGAGATGCGACCCTCGCGACCATGCCCCTCGCCCGCACCCTCGCCCTCGCGACGTGCCTCGCGCTGGGATGCGCCAGCGCGCCGCCCTCCTCCGCGCCCGCCGACGCGGCGCTCCCCGACGCGACGATCACCGACGCGCTCCCCGTCACCGACGCCCCCGCGATGGACGCGCTCCCCCCCGCGGAGCCCGCCACCGTCTCGCTCTTCGAGCGCACGCACGTGTACTTCACGGGCAACGACAACCGCCGCGCGGTCGACGGCACCGCGCGCTTCCCCGACGCGGTCGTCGGGCGCTACGCCCGCGCCACCCTCACCCTCACCCTCGCCTGCCCCTCGAACCGCTGCGACGCCTGGGACCGCGTCGCCGCCCTCTCGCTCCTCGAAGACGCCCCCGACGGCGGCGCCCCCACCGAGCTGGAGTTCGCGCGCTTCGTCACCCCCTACGGCGTCGGCGGCACCTGGACCCTCGACGTCACCCCCCTGCTCCCGCTCTTTCAGGGCGAGCGCCGCGTGCGCGCCTTCATCGACACCTGGGTCGGTCCCGGGCACCCGCAGGGCAACGGCTGGCTCGTCACCGCCTCCCTGGCGTTCGAGCCCGGCGTCCCCGAGCACGGCACCCGCGCGGTGATCCCGCTGCGGTGGCAGCGCATGGTCTACGGCGACCCCGGACGTCCCATCGACATGCAGCTCCCGCCGCAGACGGTGAACGTCCCCGAGGGCACCCGCGGCGCCCGCGCGTGGGTGGTCACCACCGGGCACGGGCAGGGCAACCGCGACAACTGCGCCGAGTTCTGCGCGCGCTCGCACCTCCTGCGCCTCGACGACGCCGTGCACGAACACCCGCTGTGGCGCGACGACTGCGCCGAGAACCCCGTCTCCAACCAGCGCGGCAACTGGCGTCCCAACCGCGCCGGGTGGTGCCCGGGCGACATCGCCGCGCCCTGGCTCGTAGACCTCGGCGCCCCCACCCCGGGCGTCCACACCGTGCGCTACGACGTCGACGACTGGGTGAACACCTGCCGCCCCGGCGCCACGCCCTGCACGGGATGTGTCTTCGGCACGGGATGCGCCTACAACGACAGCACCCACACCGAGCCGTACTACCGCGTCGCGGCCTACGTCCTGCTCACCGACTGACTCACATCGCCGGGCAGCGCGGCGTACTCACACACAGCGGGATCACCCCCGACGGCGCAGGGCAGCACGACGACGGCGACGCGCAGGTCACGCAGGGACAGCTCACGCACGCCGTGGCGGGCGCGAAGACCCGGCACTGCCCCTCGTCGCAGACCTCGTTCTGCTGGCATTCGTTCTCGCAGGAGCCGCAGTGCAGCGGGCTCGTGCGGGTGTCGACGCAGCCGTCCTCGCAGGCGCGCAGCGAGCCGCATCCGTTCATCGTCGGCGCGCACATCCCACTGCGGCACAAGGAGTTCGGCATGCACCGACGACCGACCTCGCCGCAGTGGCTGGGGTCGCTCTGCAGGTCGACGCACGACATCCCGACGCGGGTGAGCCCCACCCGGCACTCGCAGCGCCCCCCGCGGCAGCGCTCGTCGTTGTCACAGCGCACGGCCATGGGGCCGCAGCTGTTGGGGTCCACGTCGGCGGCCACGCAGCGCCCCTCGCGCAGGGTCGTGCCCTCGGGGCAGACGCACGAACCGCCCGCGCAGCGCTGCCCCGGCGCGCAGAGCATCCCGCAGGCGCCGCAGTGCGCGAGGTCGGCGCTGAGGTCCACGCAGACCTCGCCGCAGCGCACGAGGGGCGTGGGGCACGGTCGGTCCGCGGCGGCGTCGTCGACGTCGACCGGCGTCACGTCGACCACGTCGCGCATCACGGGCACGTCGACCACGTCGCGCATCACCACCACGTCGCGCATCACGGGCACGTCGACCACGTCGCGCGGCACGGGCACGTCGACCACGTCGCGCGGCACGGGCACATCGACCACGTCGCGCAGCACGGGCACGTCGCGCAGCACGGGCACGTCGACCACGTCGGGGGGCGGGGGCGCGTCGACCACGTCGGAGATCACCGGCACATCGAGCACCGCAGCGTCGATGCCGGGGAGCGACTCGTCGAGGCCGTCGCGCACCAGCACCGAGCAGCCCGCCGCGACGACGAGGAGACCGAGGAGCGGTGACGAACGAAGCATCTCCGTCGATCTACCACGCCGACGGTGTGCCGCGCGCGTCCCCCGCGGGTGAGACCCCCGCGTCCCGTCACGTCGTCGCTCCCCACGACACGCACGGCCGCGTTCTTCGCGAGCCTCCACGGCGACCCTCTCTGAAATTCTCCCGGCCACGGCCCGCGCGGTCCGTGCTGTCGTCACGCCATGCGGTCCATGCGGCCGCGGCCTACGCGGTCCGTGCTCTCGCAGAACGCCCTGCGTCCCAGGCGGTTGCGACACGCGCGGCCCATCCGCCCGAATCACCCGCCACCCCGCCGCGCGAGGGTCGGGAGCGCGGCGCACTCCGGTTCACCCGGCGAGTGAACGCTTCACCCGGCGAGTGAACTGCGCCCAACACGCAACCTTCGCGGGGTGGATTCCCGAGTCCCCCCGCGATGCGCCACCGCCGCGACCACCTGGGCAAGGACCTGCTCGACCTGCTGTTGAGCCGCTGGGGCACGCTGCGCACCGAGGTGCCGGTGCCCGCGACCGACGCGCAGCGCGCCGAC
>JBILLI010000338.1:0-7956 GCA_044376155.1 Polyangiales bacterium | reverse complement strand
AACCAGGGACGCTCCCAGGGCCATCCCCGCCCGCAGGGGCAGGGCCGTCCGCAGGGTCAGGCGCCCGGTCGCGCGCAGCCCGCCCGCGGCGCGTCGGGCGGTTCAGGCGCGCGTCCGCCCGCGCCCCGGCCCCAGGGCAACCGCTCGCGCGGGTGAGCCGCAAACCGTGCGGTTGACATGCCGCACCCGACGTCGCACTCCTCCTCGATGCGTCTTCTCTCGACCCTCCTTGCCTTCCTCGCGCTCTCCCTCGCCGCCTGCGGCGGCACCTCCACCGCGGTGAACTCCACGACCGGTCCGGTCACCTGCGACGGCGGGGCGTGCGCGTGCAACACGGGCACCTGCGGCCAGACCTGCGGCTCGGCCTGCGGGCTCACGTGCAACTCCGCGACCCGTTGTGACCAGACCTGCAGCGGGTCGTCGTGCTCCCTCGACTGCAACTCGGTGTCGGGCTGCGCACAGCGCTGCGAGGGCGGCGGGTGCAACGTGGTGTGCAACTCGGTGTCGGGCACCGGCTGCACGCTCGACTGCCCCGGCGGCAACTGCACCCTCCGGTGCAACAGCACGCAGTCGTGCCGGATCACGAACTGCACCCGCGGGTGCAACCTTCGCTGCACGAGCACGAACACCTGCGAGAACTCCTGCACGAACGCCGACGCGGGCTGCGTGACCCAGCGCTGAGACGTCGCTACATCGGTCCGCAGTCCACGGCGAGCATGCCCACGTTGTTCTCCTCGTCGCACTCGCGCGCGCCCGCGGCGTCGTCGACGCGAAAGAACACCCGGGCGGGGGGCGGCGTCGCGGTGACGGTGGCGCACACCCGCGCGGACTGCGTGGGGTCGAGGTTGCGCCCGGTGCTCGCGCTCACCAGCGGGCGCACGCCGGCGGCGGGCACGCGGTCGTAGAAGCCGACGCTCAACGGCCCGACGCGCGCGTCGCCGCGGTTGGTGACGCTCACGCACAGCTCCACGGCGCCGCCGCGGCAGGTGAAGCCGTCACCCGCGCCCGTGAGGTCAGGCGCGGCGAGGGTGCGGTCGCGCGCGCTGTTGAGGCGAAAGGTGTTGTGCGCGCGCCACGACGGGGGCTCGGGGCGCGGGATCTCACCAAGGTCACCGATGTTGTCGATGTGGTAGCCGTGCTCGTTCCAGATCGCGCGCGCGCCCACCCAGCTCCCGTCTCCCGCGGACCAGATCTCCAACCCCGGCACGCGCTCCGTCGCGGCGACGTTCATGGGGATGGTGTTGCCCGCGAAGGCCGCGCACTGGTTGGCGCCGAAGATGATGTCGGCGCGCCCGTCGCCGTCGGCGTCGGCCACGATGGCCTGCTCGGTGCGGGTCTGCGAGGGGTTGAAGTCTTGAAAGACCACGCGCCCCGTGCGCCCGTCGAGCACCTGAAAGCGCTCCTCGTCGTTGTAGACGACCTCGCTGGCGCCGTCGCCGTTGAAGTCGAACACGGTGCTCGAGGTGACCTGGCTGGAGGTGTCTTCGGTGACGGTGCTCCATCGCACGTTGGCCGCCGCGCAGCCGTTCGTGGGGCCGGTGCATCCCGGGTCGAGCACCGAGTACGCGCCGGCGCCCGCGATGCCGACCTCCATCTGTCCGTCGCCGTCGAAGTCGCCCACGGTGGGTGCGCCGCCGAGGGTGGTCATCCCGGGGATGGGCACCTGCCAGCGCACCGTGCCGCGGGAGGGCTCCAGCGCGTAGAGCACCCCGTTGGCCACCGTGATGATCTCGGGCGTGCCGTCGCGCCCGCTGCGCCCCGCGGCGTCGAGGATGTCGGCCACCGCGGCGAAGCCGTCGCCGGTGGCGCTGCCGAAGCGCACGCGGCCGTTGTTCTCATAGACGGTGCGGCCCGCGATGACCTCAAGGTAGCCGTCGCCGTCGAGGTCGGTCACCACCGAGAGGGGCCCTTGTCCGTTGACCCCGCGGGCGGCGGTCCCCACCCAGCGCACGGCACCCGTACGGCCGTTGAACACGCTGGCGCCGGCGATGACCTCGGGCACGCCGTCCATGTCGAGGTCGGCGATGTTCACCGAGGGGTTCGCGCCCGTGACCGACCCGCGGGCCTCTTGCGTGCGCCAGTAGACGCTCCCATCCGCGCGAAACGCGATGAGCCCGTTGCTCTGGGTCACCGCGACGATTTCGAGCCCGTTCCCCGGCACGCCGTCGAGGTCGGCGATGGCGGGGTGGCCGTCCCATAGCAGGGTGGAGGGAGTGCCTTCGGCGTTGGGGCGGTCGGCGCCGTTCTGGGACCACCGCAGGGTGTAGGGCGCGCGGCCCGAGATCACGCGCAGCACCGCGTTGGCGTAGCCCGCGGCGCAGTTGAAGGTCATGAAGGCGACCTCGGGCACGCGCTCGTCGTCGGGGGCCTCGCGCACGATGTCGGCCACCGCGGGGGTCGAGCAGACCTGGTCGACGCCGCGAAACGCGCCCGCGGTGGCGCGCCAGTGCAGGCGCAGCACGGGCGAGCGAATGGGCTCCGCCGAGGGGGTCACGGTGCACGCCGCGCGGGCGTCGGCGCGGGCGTCCGCGCGGCCGCCATCGGCCCCGGGGATGTCGGCCATGGAGGCGTCCATCCCGGGCGCGTCGAGGGCGTCCATCGCGGGGGCCGCATCGGCGCGGGGGACGTCGGCGCGGGGCGCGTCGATCACCGCGCGGTCGGCGCGCGCGCCGCTGTCGATCCGGGCGCTGCCGTCGAGCACCTCGAGCTCCGTGGGCGCGCAGCCGAGCACCACCAGCGACCACGGGATCCATCGCGCGGAGGGCATTCTTCGACCCTACCGCAGGAGGCTGCGGATTGACCACCCACGCGGTGGGCGCGAACGCCCGCGGGGATCCCGTGCTCGCCGTCGCGTGGCCTCGCGAGCGTGCCTCTCGAGCGAGAGGCGGGGTGCCGCGGTGGGCGGGCGGGGTGGGACGGCCGGGGGCTGGTCGCGCGCCGCGCCTGCGCCTGCGCGCCGTCCCCTGCACATGTTCAAAACACGCCCCGCTCCCGCTTGCCGAGCCCGTGCCGGAGGGTGTAGGCGTTGCCTCCATGGGACCTCGTCGACTCGCTTCGGCCATACTGCTTGGCGCCTTCGCGGCGTCGTGTTCGACCGCACAAGAGACCGTGATGGGCGACGCCTCGGCGACGCCCGACATCGTCGCCCAGGACGTGGTGACCGCCCCCGACATCCCCATGCAGACGGTGAACTGCGGCGCGGTGACCAACTGCGCGACCTGCGCGTCGCTCGGGCCGTGCGGCTGGTGCGGGCTCACGAACTCCTGCGTCGCGGGCAACGCCACCGGCCCCAGCGCGGGCGCCTGCGCCGTGGGGTGGACCATGAACGCCGCGACCTGCACCGCCCCCGATGCAGGGACGCCCGATGCGGGCACGCCCGACGCGGGGCCGCAGGACACGGGCGTGGTCGCCACCGACACCCCTGCCGCCATGGATGCGGCCGCCGACCCCTGCGCCGCGCAGACCATGTGCGACACGTGCACGGCGGAGTCGCAGTGCGGCTGGTGCGGCGCCACCGGGCGCTGTCAGTCGGGCACCACCACCGGGCCCACGGGCGCCACCTGCGCGTCGAACTGGGCGTGGACCCGCTCGTCGTGCATGACCGCCACCGACGCGGGCGACCCCTGCGCCAGCGCGACCAACTGCTCGACCTGCACGCAGCGCTCGCAGTGCGGCTGGTGCGCGGCCTCGGGGCGTTGCCTCCCGGGCGCCACCAGCGGCCCCACGGGCTCCACCTGCGCGGCGGGCGGCTGGGCGTGGATCAGCTCGGCGTGCTCCACCGTGGGCACCGACGCGGGCACCGCCGACCCCTGCGCCGGCGCGACCAGCTGCTCGACCTGCACGCAGCGCTCGCAGTGCGGCTGGTGCCCGGGCGTCAACCGTTGCCTGCAGGGCACGAGCACCGGGCCCACGGGCACGGTGACGGGCGGCACCTGCGGCACCTGGGCCTGGTACACCAGCGCGTGTGGCCCCACCGACGCGGGCGCGCCCGCGGATGTGCCGCGCGACGTCGTCACCGACGTGCCGCGCGACGCCGGGCAGAACACCGGGCAGATCTCGGGCTTTCGTGATCCCGCGATGATCAACCCGACCGACGCGATGCGCACCTGCCCCGCCGGTGGCACCCTGCGCCTGCGCCTCGCGCGGGTCTTCGCGCAGCCCGTGAACCCCCAGAACAACCAGGGCTGGGACGCCATCCCCGGCATCACCGACCTCGTGTGCCCCGCCGCGTCGGACCGCATCCGCGAGGCCCTGCGCGACCAGATCAACGGCATTCGCATGGGCACCGGCGACACCGCCGACCGCCTCGCGGGCGAGGCCTTTCGCAACGTCGTCTCGCAGCAGTGCGGCCTCGGCGTTGACTGGATCTTCGGCCGCTGGCTCGCGCCCGACATGTTCGCGATCCTGCGTCAGCCCCCGAGCTCCACGTCGATCTGGACGACCCCCACCGAGGACGACTCCTTCGAGGCGCCGCGCGCGGGCGCCATGTGGCCGGCGGAGCGATCGACCCTGCGCATCCCGTGTGTGACCCGCGGGGTCACCCAGTACAGCATCGAGGTCCGCGACGAGGAGCCCCTCTCGCTCTGGACCTCCATGGGCACGATGACCTTCCGCGGCTCCGAGGTGACCCCCGAGGCGATCTGCACGGGCTGGGCCTTTCGCGAGGGCTTTCAGGGCGTCGCCGGGATGCTCTTCGAGGTCGGCATCGAGGGCGCCACGCCCAACTGCACCGGCCTGCGCTGATTCTCTCCGACCGCGCAACCTCCCCCCTGCGAATCTCCGAGTCCCTCCCGCGCCGCGAGGTGCGCCACCCCTGACCGTCGGGTAGAGTGGCGCCTGGTTCGCGCGCGCGGAGCACGCCATGGAAGAGAACAGCCTCACCCTCGCCATTCTCCGAGATATCCGCGACAACACCGCTGCCACGAGGACCGAGGTTGCCGACCTCAACCTGCGCGTGGACCACCTCACCGAGCGCGTGGACCACCTCACCGAGCGCGTGGACCACCTCACCGAGCGCGTGGACCACCTCACCGAGCGCGTGGACCAGGTCGTTCAGGAGCAGATCCGACAGGGCACCACGATGATCGAGATCCTGCGCGTGCAGGGCAAACTCGTCGACGCCGTGGTCGCGCTGGACCAACGACAGATCGTGCTGGAGCGCGCGGTGGGGCAGGTGGTGACCGAGCTCAAGCAGGTCAACGACCGGCTGGACCACGTGCTGACCGGCCCGCTCGGCAGCTTCGTGCGCGCCCACGACCGACGCCTCGATGACCTCGAGCACCGCGTCGACGCGATCGAGCGCCGCGCGGGCTGAGCCCTCGGTGACCCGGCGGCCGCAGGTGATGGCGCGACCCCGGTGCCCGATCTACGAGCGACGGGGGAGGCAGCCCCGCGTCGGCGAGATCGTACCGCGGCTCGTGTAGAGCCGGATCGACGTGCACACCGGCGCCGCCGTGGGGCAGTCGGAGTCATCCACGCACGGGGCCGAGCACGCCGCGCCGCCCATGGGGTTCGCGCCGCCGATGCACATGCCCGACTGACAGTCGTCGCCGAACATGCACGGCGTGCCCGCGGCGGCCGTCGCGCGGGTGCTCGCGCAGATGAAGACCACCCGGTCGAGCAGGTCGTCGGAGAGCGGGATGCACGCCGTCCCGCTGGCGCAGTCGCGGTTGCGGGCGCAGCCGAGCTCACACACGCCCTGGAGCTGCCACGCGCGCGGCACGCCCCCGTCGGCGATGGGCGGCAGGCCGTAGGTGATCTGCGTGCACGTCCCGCTGCGCACGCCGAGGCCCGCGCACTGCCCGTCGCCCACGCTCGAGAGGTCACACGCGTAGCTGCACCGCCCGAAGCTGCACGCCCCGGTGGCGCACTCGGTGTAGCTCCGGCACGCCTCGCCGAAGCGCGCGACGCCGGGCACCGCCTGGCAGCGGTAACACCAGCGCCAGTTGGGGTTGGTGCCGCACGAGCGCCCGCCCGCGCAGACGGTGCCGCTCGGGCAGTCGAGGTTCGAGAAGCACTCGTCAGCCTCCAGGGGATAGCCCACGCAGCGGTCACCCTGACAGAGCGCGCCGGCGAAGCAGCCCACGCCCGCGCAGCAGAGCTCCCCGGGGCGCCCGCACGTGCCAGCGTCGGGGAGCTGCACGTCGCGGTACACCACGTCGGTGAAGCCGCGGTCGGTGGCCGTCACCACGTCGCGTGCGTCCACGGCCGTCGCCGCGTCGCGAGGACCCGCGTCCACTGGCACGTCGACGAGCGCGTCGATGCCCGGTCGGTCGGTGGCGACCACCCCCGCGTCGGTCACGTCGGTGGCCGACAAAACATCTTGCGCCACAGGCACATCGGTCATCCCGGGGAGGTCGTCGGACACGCCTCCATCTTCGCCCGGGGGCACGTCCAGAAGCGCGGGCATGTCGGGCGCGGGGGTGTCCGCGGCGACCACGGCATCGACCGCGGCGCCCACGTCCCCCGTGGAGCTCCCGGCGTCACCGCCCTCGGAGACGCACACGCCCCGGTCGGGGTCCAGCGAGACGCAGCGCGAGCCCGCGCCGCAGGGGGGATTGCAGATCGAGACGCAGGTGCCGAAGACGCACGTGAAGCCCTCCCGGCAGGCCGGGCGACAGGGCGTCTGCGTCGACGCGTCGTCTTGAAAGCAACCGCTCGCAGTGAGGAAGAGGGCGAGCCACCAACGCGCGCGCATGGGGAGGTTGTACCACCACCCGCGGCGACTCACCCCACCCCGGGGAGGCTGAGTTGCGCGCGCTCGGCCCGCTGCGCCTTCGCGCGCCGTCGCAGCCGCGAAATCCGTCGCGCGAGCTTGCTGGAGTCTTCGGCGCCGCGGGCGAGCTCGGCGTGCTGCAGGGCCCGCTCGGCGTCGTCGAGGTCGCGCTCGTAGCAGCGGGCGAGCTCCAGGTGCAACGCGCCGTCGTCGGGGCAGAGCGCGAGGGCCTCGTGCAGCCGCGCGACCCGGGCGCGGGGGTCGTTCTGTCCGCGGTGCGCGTCGGCCGCGAGCAGGTGCGCGTCGCGGGCGAGGGTGGGGTGCCCTGAGAGCGCGTCGGCGAGCTCGAGGGCGCGGCGGTGGTCCCCCGCGCGCCAGGTGGTGCGGGCGACGCCGAGGAGGTCCTCGGGCTCGAAGCGGCCCTTCGCGGCGGCGCCCTCGGCGCGGGCGCTGAGCTCGGCGACGAGGGCCACGAGGGCGAGCAGGTCCCAGCGGTTGTGGCGCGCCACGGAGGTGAGCACAGACACCCGCCCCTCGCGCAGAAAGCGCTGGTAGAGCGCGGGCACGTCGGCGCCGGCGATGTCGTCTTCGCGCGCGAAGCCCAGCACGTCGCGCTCCAGGGTGGTGAGTCGGCACTGCTCCACCCGCGCGCGGTAGATGCGCCGGGCCACGTGGAGCAGGTCGAGGTGCGGGCGCTCGGGCGGCGCGGGCATCAGCGACATCGCGAAGCGCGTGCGCAGGAGCGGGAGGTCGAAGCTCTTGCCGTTGAACGACACCACGCACCCGCACGCCGCGAGGCGCTCGGCGAGGAACGTGAGCATCGGTCCCTCGCAGCCCGGCTCCGCCACGAGGTGCTGGGTGACCACGAAGTGATCACCCTCGAAGCTCCCGACCCCGAGCAGAAAGGGGATCGTCCCCGTGCCCCCGGCGAGACCGGTGGTCTCGGTGTCGAGGTAGAGCGCGCGGCGCGGGTCGAAGTCGGTGAGCGACGCGTCGAGGGCGAGCCGCGCGAGGGCCTCGGCCGAGCCCTCCAGCGCGCCGCCGAGGGGCACCACGCCGTGGGTGTGCGCGAGCTCGTAGGTGCGCACCGCGGTGAAGCCGCCCTCGTGCGGCACGAACCCGGGCTCGTCGTCGGGCACCTCGGGCGCGTCCGAAAGCTCTGCGCGAGAAGGACTTCGGCGCGTCGCGAGGCCCTCCTTCACGCGCGCGTGGAGGGGGTCCGGGGTCGGCGCCTCGACGGT
>JBILLI010000337.1:0-7970 GCA_044376155.1 Polyangiales bacterium | reverse complement strand
CTCCCGTCCGAGGGGCGGCAACGCGTCGCCCGAAGGACCGCTCGGCCCGGTCGGCCCGGTCGGCCCCGCCGGCCCTGCGCCACCGCCGTCCCCGGCCGTGCCCATGGTCCCCATGGGTCCCGCAGGCCCCACGGGCCCGGCCGGGCCCACGGGCCCCTCACACGCGGCGCCGAGGCTCGCGGCGAGGAGCGCGCGGGCGATGTTGCGCGCCGACGACACGGTCTTCAGAGGATCGGCGGGTGGGAGACCGAGACCGCGGCCGAGCGGCCGGGGCCGTGGCACGTGAGGCAGCTCTCCACCCCCATCGCGGTGGTGTTGAGCTGCGCGTGGGCGAGCGCCGCCGGGTTGTCATGGCACGACGTGCAGACCCGCGTGGAGGGCGCCGCCTCGGTGTTCGCGGTGTGGCACGACGCGCAGTCCGCGGGCGTGCGGGGGTAGCGCACCTCGGAGTAGTCGTGCGCGGTGCCGCCGAAGCCGTAGAGCACGTAGGGGGTGCCCGCCTGCACGCTCGGGAGGCGCTCGCCCATGTGGATCCGGTGGATCATCACGGGGAAGTCAATGCTCGCGGGCGCCCCGGCGCCCATCGGGCGGCGGGCCACGTCGGTGCCCCGCGGGTTGTGGCAGGTGACGCAGAACTGCACGCTGCCGTTGCGGTTGCTGCCGTGCGCCGTGACCTCGCTGTGGCAGGCGTTGCAGCGCGCGTCGTCGACCACGGTGCGCCGCGGGGTCGCGGTGCCGCCGCCCACGCGGGCGAAGGCCACGGGGTTCACCGCGCCGTGTCGGAAGTCAAAGGCCGTGCCGCTGGGCGGGGTGACGCGCTCGGTGCGATAGCCCTCGAGGCCGAAGGCGAGGGTGCCCGTGGCCATCGCGGGGACCGCGCCGGCGGCGAACTGGTAGGTGAATCGCCCCGCGCCGAGGGGCGTGAGGGTGCCCGTCGCGCCAGTGCCCACGAGGGTGAACGAGCGCGGCGGAAAGTCGTTGTAGTCCGGCGCGGTGGGGCCCGCGACGACGGCGCGCAGCGAGGTGAGCGCCGACGACATCTCCACCGGGGTCATCGCCCGGTCGGTCATGCGGAAGGTCATCGTCGGGCCCGCGCCCGCGGTGACGCCGGTGACCGACTCGATGGCGAGGGCGAGGGAGGGCGCGCCCATTCTCCGCGCGGGCAGACCGTGCAGCGACGCGGGCGAGAAGGTGCTCCCCGAGGGTGCGTGGCAGGCCGACTGCGCGCAGTTGGAGTCTTCGCGCACCTGAATGACCGGGTGCGCGGTGAAGCCCATGGGGACCGCGCCCGCGCCGACGTAGGTGCGGTCGTGGCAGCTCAGGCAGGTGGAGCGGTCGGCCACCGTCGCGGGGAGCTGCGCGCCCGGCGCGTCGGCGGTGTGGCAGGTGTCGCAGCGGCGAAGGTCCTGGGGATAACGCACCGTGGAGAAGTCGTGGACGGTGTTGTTGCGCCCGATGACCCGGTAGGGCGTGCCCGCCTCCACGCTGGGCAGGTGCTCCCCGCGGTGGATGCGGTGGATCATCGTCTCGAAGCGCAGGTTGGTGCGCGTGTCGGGGTCGACGAGCTCCTCGGTGTGGCAGTTGATGCAGAGCCGCACGTCGCGCCGCGAGCCGCCGTGGGCGCTGAGCTGCCCGTGGCACGAGTTGCACGACGCCTGACCCACCGCGCGCAGCACCGTGGGCGTGCCGCCGCCGGGCACGAGGTCGAACACGGCGTTGGCCACCGCGGGGACGTCCGTCGCGAGCAGCCCCGGGCGGCGCGCCTGCGCGGCGACGCTGAGCGTGCGCGCGGGGTCGTACGTGCTCGGGAGCGCGTCGGCGAGGCGGTAGGACCACACCCCGTCGCCGAGGTCGGTGAGCCGCGCGCGCTGCACGGTGGTGCCGCTGACGGCGTTGTCCATGCAGGGCTGCAGCGTGGCCTGGTTCGGCGCCGCCGCGGGGCAGCTGGTGAACGCGCGATACCGCGGCTGCACCGGCGGGGCGGCCGTGGGCTGACCGGGGACCACCTCGTCGACCATGAACCCGAGGGAGTTGAGGTCATCGGGCGTGAGGCCCTGGTTGCGCGCGTCGCGGAGCTCGAAGCGCACGCTCACCTGCCGCTCGGGGCTCACGGTCACCCCGAGGAGACGAAAGGTGAGCCCCGCCGAGGGCACGCGCACGATCACGCTCGCGTCCCCCGCAGGACCGACCGGCCCCGGTTGCCCCGGCTGCCCCGGCTGCCCCGGCACGCCCGCCTCGCCTGCGGCGCCCGGCTGCCCCGGCACGCCCGCCTCGCCCGCCGGACCTTGCGGCCCCGCCGGACCTTGCGGCCCCGCCGGACCCTCGGCCCCGCAGCCTCCGAGCACCAGCGACATGGCGACCAGCGCCCCTCTGACATCACATCGCATCGTCGGTCTCATCAATGAAGATCATCGCGCGCATATCCTGATGCGCACAAGGTATGAGCGCCCTGGTAGCGCGACGAAAACACACAAAAATAAGGTGAAATGCGTGCGCTGCACGCCGTGCACGGGCCTCGACAAACCATCTGCAACACGCTGAACAAGTCGCCGTGTGATGAATGATGATGGTGGTTGTTTGAAAACAAGGACACCCCCCATGGGTCGTGCACCCCCGTGCAGCGTGTTCGCGGCGCACCGGTTGCGACGAACCGCGTGCGCGCGTTGACGGCGCGGCGGCGACGACCGCACCATCGCGCCCATGCGATGTGTGACGGTGGCGCTCGCGGCGGCGCTCGGGCTCGGATGTGCGAACAACAGCGGCGCGGTCATCGAGGCCGACGCCGCCCTCTCTGACGACCGCCCCACCGCGGTCGACGCCCCCGCGGACCGCGCCGCGCCCGACGTCTCCAGCGCGTTGGACGTCCCGGCGCTCCCCGCGACCGACGCGCCCGCGGGCGATGTATCCCTCTTCGCCGACGGCGGGCGGGTGCCCGTGTGCCTCCCCTGCACGCGCAACGAAGACTGCGGCAACGACGGCGCGTGTGTGGCCGTCTCCTCGGGCGCGCGCGCCTGCCTGCCGCGCTGCAACCCCGACGTGCCCGTGTGCCCGGGGCGCCTGCGCTGCGTGCGCGACGTCGCCCTCGCCGACACCGCGGTGTGCGCGCCCGTGGGCGGCCCCTGCTGCATCGACGCCGACGGCGACGGCTACGGCGTGGGCGTGGGGTGCATGGGCGCGGACTGCGACGACGCCGACATGGCCGTGAACCCCGCCGCCACCGAGACCTGCAACCGCCGCGACGACAACTGCAACCGCACCGTCGACGAGGGCCTCGCCCGCGCGTGCACCACCGCGTGTGGCATGGGCATGCAGACCTGCTTCGACGGCGCGTTCACCGCCTGCACCGCGCGCGCGCCGACGACCGAGGTCTGCGGCAACAACACCGACGACGACTGCGACGGGATGACCGACGAGATGTGCGGCGCGATGGTGTGCGCCGCCAACAGCACGCGGCCGTGTTACCCCGGACCGACGGGCACGCAGGGCGTCGGGGCGTGCCGCGCGGGCGTCGAGCGCTGCGCGGGCGACGGGAGCGCGTGGGGGACGTGCACCGGCGCGGTGGTCCCGACGAGCGAGGCGTGCGGCAACGGCGTCGACGAGAACTGCAACGGTATGGCCGACGAGGGGTGCACCACCGGGAGCTGCGCGCCCGCGCCCGTGCGCTGGGAGCTCCCCCGCGGCACCACCGGCGGCCCGAGCTGCATCACCACGGGCGGCGGTTACTGCGAGGGCACCGGGCACTGCAGCGGGAGCAGCTGCCGCAGCACACCCCCCGGCGGCTGCGGCGAGCCGCACTGCGGCACCCTGCGCTGCAACGACGGGAGCTACTCGCGCGAGCGGTACTGCACGGTCATCGCGGCGTGTCAGGGCGGCGGCATCGTCGCCACGGGCTTCACCTGGTAGCCGCCCGCGGCGGGAGGCGCACGCGCCCGTCGCCGTCGGCGTCGATCCACACGGGTGACGAGAACCCGATGGCCCGCGCGTCGCGGTAGGGCAGCACGTCGGGCAGCGGCGTCTGCGACTCCACCCACACCACCACCGCCGCGTCCGCGCTCACCGGGACCTCGAATTCCCCCTGCCAGCGCACGCCGTCCACGGGGTTCGGCGGCACGTCCACGGTGTGCACGGTGACGTCATCCCGCCACACCTCCACCCGCTCCACGGGCACCCACGCGGGCGCGATCACCGTCACCGACACCCGCGCCACCGTCCGCGCGCCGAGCACCGCACCCGGGCGCGCCCCGTCCACCGTGACCTCCACCAACGGACCCGCGCTCACCGTCACATCCCCCCGCCGCACGGCCTCGACCACGCGCGCGCCGAGGCTCTCCCGGGGCTCCACCGGCACCCGCGCCCACGTGCGGGGATAGCCCGCCTCTTCCAACAACAGCCGGTGCGAGTCGCTGTTGCCCGTCGCGGTCGCGCGGATCCCCCTGCGCGCCAGGGCGATCACGTCACGCAGCCCCTCGCGCACGCGGGCGGGCTGCTCGAGCCAGATGCCGTTGTGGGCCTCCACCGCGTCGAAGTCGGGCGCGATCTCCACCCGCGCGGACCCGGTGTCGGCATCGAGCCCCGCGAGGTCGAAGTACCCGATGCGCGGCGGCATGCGGGGGTGGTTCACCTGGATCACCCGCGCGCCAGCGCTCCGCGCGCTCGCGAAGAGCTGCGCGGGCTCGCGGTCGAAGTAGGGCAACGCACCCGCCTCACCCGACCCCTCGGGCAGGCTGAGCGGAAAGGCGTTGAAGTGCCCCCAGAGAGACGCCCCCGCGCTGGTGACCTCATCGCCCGAGATCACCGCGAGCCACGGGGCGAGGCCGGTGCGGGCGAGGGCGGGGCGGTAGTCGGTGATGCGGTTGTGGTCGGTGGCCACGCCGAGGTCGATCCCGTTGCAGGCCAGGGACATCACGCGCTCGTCGAGGCTCACGCGGGAGTCGGGCGAGGGGGCGGCGTGGAGGTGCAGGTCCGCCGCGGCCCACTGCGTCGCGTCGACCACCGCGCGGAGGGTGACCCGGTGTTCCACGGGCGCGTCGGCGGTGACGGTGAGCTCGCGCGCGGAGAGGGTCCATCCCGTGCCCCGCGAGACCGTCACGCGGTAGCGACCGGGCGCGACGCGCACCGTGGCGAGGCCGTGCGGGAGGTACACGGATCGACCCGCGGTGGCGCCGTCTTCGCCGCGCGGGAGGCGCAGCGCGGGGTCGGGTCCGTCGAGCCGGTGCAGCAGCGCGTGGGCGGGAACGTCGCCCGCCACCACGATGCGCAGCGCTTGCGAGGCGATCGTGGGTACGCCCACGACCCCGACCGCGGGCATCACCGCCGAGGCCACGCCCCAGGGCTCGCGCACGCGCAATCGCGCGGGTGTACCGGGCGGGAATCGCAGCGCGCGGGTGTCGTCGAGGGCGCCCTCGGCGAGCACGCGATCGTCGCCGTCGAGCCACTCCACCGAGGACCCCACCCCGGGGGAGGCCACGGTCACCGCGGGCGCCGTGGCGTGCACCGCCGCGAGCGCGTCGAGGGCGTCACCAGGGATCACCCGCAGCGTGCGGGTCCATCGCGCGCCCGCGGTCGACCACCGCACGGGCGCGGGGAAGGTCTCGGCCGCGATGTGTACCAACCCCCGCCGCGCGAGGGCATCCGTCTCCGAGGTGAACACCAGCGCCACGCCGCGCTCGGCGAGGATCACCGTGCGCGAGGGGACCTCTCCCTCCCAGTCCTGCCCACGCCCGTGCACCAGCACGGTGGCGCTGCCGGGGTTGATCTCATCCCCCAGGGCGCTCCCCGCGGGCAGCCCTGTCACCTCGGTGACCGCGCGAAAGAGCCCATCTCCCAGCGCGCAGACCCGATGCACGAGGCGTGCGTCGCCCACGTCACCGCGCGACTCCACACCGTGCCCACGCCCACACCGCACCGCGCGCACCGACGCGGCCAACAACGGACGGGCCGCGCCGCGCGCGTCGAGCACCGCGGGGCGCCACCAGAGCAGCGGGTCGGGCGCATCGTCGCTGTCGGGGCGCACGTCGACCACCGCGCCGCGCAGGGGGCGGTGACCCGAGAGGGTCTCTGCCGTCGAGACGGTGAGCGTCGCGCCCGAGACATCCCGCAGCGCGAGGTCTCCGCGGGCGCCGTCGGCGTGCACCGCGCGGCGGTCGGCGGTGAGCGGCGCGATGCTCCCTCGAGGACGCGACGGCGCGCGGCGGTGACACCCGGCGCTCAGCGCCAGCAGCAGGACCAGAACACCACGCGTCGACATGAGGGTGCCGCGGTGCTCTCACCCGGTGCCTCGCGCGTCAACGCGCGTCGCGGAGATGTCACGGCGCGGGGTGAGCGCCGACCTCGGTCATGGCGTCGGCCGGTGTGACCAGAGGAGTTCCAGCGGGATCTCCACGCGCTCGAAGGGCGACACGCGCAGGGGGCCATCGCCCTCCACGGTCTCCAGCAGCGTCCAGCCCCGCTCGTCGCGTTGAAACACGTCGACGAAGCGTTGCATGGGGTTCACCAGCCACAGGTGGTTCACCCCCTCGCGGTGATAGATCCGCATCTTCTTCCCGCGGTCGTAGCGCTCCGTGGACGGCGACAGCACCTCGCAGAGCCAGTCGGGCGCGAGGGAGACGAAGGGCGGTGCGTCGTCGGCGAGGAAGTCCTCAGAGACTCGTTCGAGCCTCCATCCCGCGAGGTCGGGCACCAACACGTCAGGCCGAGGCCCCAGGCGCAGCTCGGGCTCGGGGAGAAAGAGCCATCCTCCGGGGTCATCGCCTTCGGGGTCGTGGTAGGGCCCGAGGCGCTTCGACAACCGCATCGCCGAGTGTCCGTGGCGACGCGAGGGCCGCGGCAACAGCACCAGCCCCCCGTCGAGGATCTCCGCCACCATGTTCTCGGGTGCGGCGTGGAAGGCGCTCCAAACGGCCGCAGAGACTTCGTGGGGAAGCGACGCCGCGAGGGTCACGCCCCGAACGCTATCACGAGCGCCTCGCCTCGCCTCCCCCCGTCGCGAGGTCGGGTCGGGCCTCGCCCATGCCCACGGCCCACCCCATGGAGTACCGGGCGTTCACGTCGCTGCGGGGCTGCACCCGCCGCGCGCCGTCGTCGTCCCACACGTACCCGTCGACCCCGAAGGGACCGAAATACCCCGCCTCCCGCAGCCCCTCGGCGGTGTCGTGAAAGACCTCATCAAACGCATCCATCTCTTTGCGCGACAAGCGGTCTTCTTCACACACCACCGACGCCACCCATTGCCCGCGTTCGTCGACCTCGGCGCGGGTGAGGGCGCCCACCGTGAGCGCGCCGTCGCGGGCGAGCCAGCCGTGCCGCGCGACGTCCAGCACCCGGGTGACCCGGGGCTCGGCGAGCAGCCCGCCCTGCGCGAGGGCGCGGCGGATCCACCCCTCCATGCGCGGATCCTCCACCTCACGTCGCGCGCGCAGGTGGAGGTGACCGCGTCCCGCGAAGGTGTACGCGCGCTTGAGGAGCCAGCCCTGCGCGGGCCACGGGGCGTCGACGACCCGCGCCAGGTCCGCACCGTTCTCGACCCACCGCGCGCCGGGCAGGGAGAGCCCGCGCGACGCGGACCACCGTCGATGGTTCACCGCGCGCAGCACGGAGAAGTCCGGGCACGGGGGCAAGGTCGCCCCGAGACGTGCGAGCCGCACGAGGGCCGAGGGCGTGGGGCACCACGCGACGCCCGCGCACCCCGCGGTCACCCCTGAATCGCCGACGAGGAGGTCCCCCGCGGGCACGAGGGTTCCGCGGAGACGCTCGGACATGGCCTGCATGCGGGCGAGCTCGCCGCGCGCGGGGGTGGTGGCGGTGCCTCGGGAGAGCTCCTCCTCGGCGTCGAGGTTGAGCAGCCAGAGGCGCACGGGCTCCGCACGGATCGCGCGCGTGTCGGCCCCCTCCGCGCTGCCGCGCACCCTCCCCCGCGCTGCGCTACCCATTGCCCAAACGGCACCTACACCTTCGCGATGCGCCCCCCCGCG
>JBILLI010000336.1:0-7973 GCA_044376155.1 Polyangiales bacterium | reverse complement strand
TGCCGCACATGCCGCAGTGAGACTCGTCGCGCTGCGTGTCGCGGCACGACCCGCCGCAGTTGGTCTGCCCCGCCGCGCAGGTCAGCACACACGCGCCGTTGGAGCAGACCTGCCCGCTGGCGCAGGCGTTGCCGCACATGCCGCAGTGGCCCCGGTCGCTCTGGGTGTCGCGGCACGAGCCCGCACAGCTCGTCTGCCCCGCGGGGCAGCTCGTGACGCACATGCCGCCCGCGCAGACCTGTCCGCTGGCGCAGGCGTTGCCGCACATGCCGCAGTGGCCCCGGTCGCTCTGGGTGTCGCGGCACGAGCCGCCGCACGAGAGCTGCCCCGCGGGGCAGCTGGTGACGCACATCCCGTTGGCGCAAACCTGTCCGCTCGCGCAGGTCACGCCGCACATGCCGCAGTGGGCGCGGTCGCTCTGGGTGTCGCGGCACGAGCCGCCACAGTCGGCCTGGCCGGTGGGGCAGCTGGTGACGCACATGCCGTTGGCGCAGACCTGTCCGCTGGCGCAAGTCGTGCCGCAGGCGCCGCAGTGGGCGCGGTCGCTCTGGGTGTCGCGGCACGAGCCGCCGCACGAGAGCTGCCCGGCGGGGCAGCTGGTGACGCACATGGCGTTGGCGCAGACCTGTCCACCGGCGCAGGCCGTGCCGCACATGCCGCAGTTCGCGCGGTCGGCCTGGAGGTCGACGCAGGCGCCGCCGCACGTGGTCTGGCCCACCGGGCAGCTCGCGACGCAGGCGCCCATCACGCACGCCTGCCCGCTGGCGCAGGTCGTGCCGCAGGCGCCGCAGTGCGCGGGGTCGGTCTGCGTGTCGCGGCACGAGCCCGCGCAGGCGGTCTGCCCGGCGGGGCAGCTCGTGACGCAGGCGCCCGCGGAGCAGGACTGCCCGCTGGGGCAGACGTTGCCGCACATGCCGCAGTGGGCGCGGTCGCGCTGCACGTCGACGCAGGCCGCGGCGCCGCCGTCGGCGCCCCCGCAGACGGTCTGCCCCGCGGGGCACGCGGTGCTGCACGCGCTGTTCTCGCAGCGCTGTCCGGCGGCGCAGGCCGTGCCGCAGCCGCCGCAGTTGGCGTTGTCGCGGCGGGTGTCGGCGCAGTAGCGGCTCATGCCGGTGCCGCAGGTGACGAGGCCCGCGGCGCAGTCGGTGGTGCAGGTGCCCATGGAGCACACCTGCCCGGGCGCGCACGCGCGGCCGCAGGCGCCGCAGTTGCCGTTGTCGACCATGGGTGCGACGCAGAGCTCGACGCCGCCGTCTGGCGCGCAGGCGATCTGTCCGGCGGGACACACCGCGCGGCAGACCCCGGCCATGCACTGCTGCGCGTTGCCGCAGGTGGTCCCGCAGGCGCCGCAGTGGGCGCGGGCAGTCATGAGGTTGGCGCAGACGCCGTCGCATCGGGTCTCGTCGGCGGCGCAAGGCGTCACGACGTCCATGGCGCCGAGGTCGGTGCTCGCGTCGGTTGAGGTGGCGCCGACCACCGCGGAGCCGTCGCAGGCGGCGAGGGCCGACAGCGCGGCCACGCAGAGCGCGAGCGCCCGTAGGGCGGAGTGAGGCCGCGCGAGCCCCGAAGGTGCATGATGTCCCATGCGCTCAGTGTCTCTGCGTTGCGTGCGGACGGGAAGCCGCGGCCGGACGAAAGCGCGGCGCGCCGCGACGATCGCGATCAAAGGCAGAACCGCGGAGAAACATCCACGGCGGGACCGCGATCGACGACCCCAGGGACCGTGCGGCGGCCTGCGTCGCGCCGACTGTCACCGTCGCGCCGTGAAGGGTCGGCGTGGCGCTGCGCCTCGCCAGACGCGATAGACTCCGCGCCCTCATGAAGATCCTCGTACTCGGCGGCGGCCAACAGGGCCGCGTCATTGCCTCGGACCTCGCGCGCTCGCTCCCTGACGCCCGGGTGGTGGTCGGTGACCTCCGCGCCCCGCAGCTCCCCGCGCTCCCGAACCTCTCGTGGGAGGAGCTCGACCTCGCGGACCCCAACGTGCTCGCCCGCGCCATGGCCGCGCAGGACCTCAACGTGGGCGCGCTGCCCTCGCGCCTGGGCTTCGCGGTGCTCTCGGCCGCGGTGGAGGCCCGCCGCCCGCTCGTCGACGTGAGCTTCTGCGCCGAGGACCCGCTCACCCTCGACGCCGCCGCGCGCGCCGCGGGGGTCACGGTGGTCCCTGACGCGGGGCTCGCGCCGGGGCTCTCGCACCTCATGTGCGGTCACGCCGTCGCGCGCGGCCCGGTCGATGAGCTCACCATCTACGTCGGCGGCGTCGCGCAAGATCGTTCGCGCCCGTACGGGTATGTCGTGACCTGGTCCCTCGAGGACCTGCTCGAAGAGTACGTGCGCCCCGCCCGCATCGTGCGCGACGGCGCGGCGGTGAGCGTGCCGGTGTTCTCCGAGCTCGAGACCCTCACCGTGGACGGCGCGGGCGAGATGGAAGCCTTTCTCTCTGACGGGCTGCGCACCCTCGTCGAGACCCTGCCGCAGGTGCCGCGCATGGAGGAGAAGACCCTGCGCTGGCCCGGCCACGTCGCCGCCGTGCGTCCGCTGGTGGAGCGAGGGACCTTCCTCGACGAGTTCCGCGCGCGTTGCACGGTCGACCGCCCGCAGGACCTCGTGGCCCTGGTGGTGCGCGTGCGCCGCGGCGACCGCACGTCGGTGATGACCATGACTGACCGGGCGGATCCCGCCACGGGGCTTACGGCCATGGCCCGCACCACGGCGCTCACCACCTCGGTCACCGCGCAGCTCGTGGCCCGCGGCGGCGTGAAGGGCACCGGCGTGCTCCCGCTGGAGCGCGTGGGCGCCGACCCCGAGGCCTACACCTTCATCGTGCGTGCCATGGCCGAGCGGGGGGTTCATCTCCGCTGGAGCGACGCGTGAGCGACGCCTTCGACCTCGTGGTGGTGGGGGCGGGTTCGGGCGGCATCGCCGGGGCCATTCGCGCCGCGCGGCACGGCGCGAGGGTCGCCGTGTGTGACCCGGGCGCGCTCGGCGGCACGTGTGTGAACGTGGGGTGTGTGCCCAAGAAGGCCATGTGGCTCGCCGCGGAGCTCGCCGAGGCGCAGCACCTCGCCGCGGAGGTGGGCTTCGCGGTGACCCCCGGCGCGCTCGACTGGGGGGCCTTCATCACCCGCCGGGAGCGCTACATCACGAACATCCACGCGAGCTACCGCCGGCGCTTCGACGAGCTCGGGATCACCCTCGTCCCGTCGCGCGCGACGCTGCTCGACGCGGGGACGGTGCGCGCGGGGGACCGCACCCTGCACGCGCCGCGGGTGCTGCTCGCCACCGGGGCGCACCCGCGTCGGCCGGAGATCCACGGGCAGTCGCTGGGGTGTGACTCCAACGGGTTCTTCGCGCTGCGCGAGTCGCCGAAGCGCGTGGCCATCATCGGCGGCGGGTACATCGCCGTGGAGCTCGCGGGCGTGCTGCGCGCCCTCGGCGCCGAGGTGGTGCTCCTCGTGCGCGGCGAGCGGCTGCTCAACGCCTTCGACGCCGACCTCGCCGACGCGCTGCTGGCCGCGATGCGTCGCCGGGGCATCGAGGTGATCCTGCGGCACGAGCTCGACGACGTGCGCCGCGAGGGAGAGTCCCTTGAGGTGCACTGCCAGAGCGGCGAGCGCGTGGGCGGGTTCGACCGGGTGCTCTGGGCCATCGGCCGCGCGCCCAACACCGCGGACCTCGGCCTCGACGCCGCGGGGGTGGCGCGCGACGAGATGGGCTTCGTGAAGGTCGACGCGTGGCAGCAGACCACCGCGCCGGGCGTCTTCGCCGTGGGCGACGTCACGTCTGCGCCCGCCCTTACCCCGGTGGCCATCGCGGCCTCCCGACGGCTCATGGACCGCCTCTTCGCGGGCGCCGCCGACGCGCGCATGGACTACGACGACATCGCCACGGTGGTGTTCTCGCACCCGCCCATCGGCTCCGTGGGGCTGAGCGAGGCGCGGGCGAGGGAGGTCCACGGAGACGCGGTGAAGGTCTACCGCACGCGCTTTCGCCCGATGCTCAACGCCCTCGCGGGGCGCGAGGAGCAGACCTTCATGAAGCTGGTGTGCGTGGGCCCCGACGAGCGCGTCGCGGGCGTGCACCTGCTGGGCGCGGCGGCGGACGAGATCCTGCAGGGCTTCGCGGTGGCCGTGAAGCTCGGCGCGCGCAAGGCGGACTTCGACCGCACGGTGGCGATCCACCCCACGTCGGCCGAGGAGCTGGTGCTGATGAGCTGACTCAGCGTCGCGCGGCGAGCCAGCGCGCGGCGTCGTCGGCGTAGCGGGCGCGGGTGCGGGCGCACTGCGCGGCGTGGGCGCGGCTCTCGCGGAGGCCGCGCTCGCTGCCCTCGAGGTCGGTGATGCGGGTGGAGAGAAAGTCCGCGGTCGCGGTGGTCTCAGCGTCGTCGCAGGTGATGCCGACGTAGTTCAGCAGCCACCGCGCGTTGCGGCCTCGCGCCTGCTTCACCGCGTCGAAGCGCTCGCGCATCCACGCGAGCTGCGCGGCCCGCACCTCGCGACGGTGGGACCACCTCCCCAGCAGCGTTCGCAGGTCCTGCGCGCGGAGGCGCTCGGCGTCGACCGAGAGCTCCAGGGCGCGGCGCACCAGCGCGGGGTCGTCGAAGGCCGTGAGGGCGCCGACGACCATGTTGCGATCCTGCGGCAGGGTCACCCGCCCGAGGGCGGCGAGGAGGGCGTCGAAGTGGGCGGCGTCGCCGTGACGCGTGGCGATGGGCAGCGCCAGGGCGACCGACTCGGCGTCCACCGCCGCGGGGTCGGCGAGCCAACGCGCGGTGATCCGCCGCGCCTCGGCGTGGACCCAGGGGTCTTCGGTGAAGGTCCCCACGGCGGAGACCACCGCGCGGCGCAGCCCCTTCACGGCCTCGGTGTCGTTGGCGCGGGGGGTGAACCCGAGCTGCCGCGCGCGGGCGGCGAAGGTGCGGGTGACCCACGCGGTGAAGCGCGGGCGCGAGGCGTCGGTGACCAGCGAGCGCTCCACGCCCGAGACGCTCTCGGCCACGCGCGCCGCGACGTGGGGAGACGGGTCGTTGGCGAGGCGCTGGTACACGTCGAGCACGTCGGCGATGGGGATGTCACCCCGCGCCCGCAGGGCATCTTGCGTGGCGAGGAGCTCGAGCTTCGCGGGCGCGTCCATGGCCCCGGGCGCGTCGAGCAGCGCGCGGAGCTGCGCGGGCGGGAGGCGGGACCAGTAGTGCCCCGCGCCGCCGGGGTTGGGGAGGATCCACCGCGGGCACCGCTGCGGCTCCAGCGTGAAGCTCGCGGTCGCCGTGCTCAGCACCTCGCAGTGCGTGCGCGGCGCGGGCGTCGCGTCGAAGCGCACACACACCGGCACGGACCACGTCGTCTCCGGCGCGTCGCCGTCAATGCGAAACGCGCGCTGCGCGACCGTCACCACGGGGGCCTGGCCCGGGGCGCACACGAGCTCCATGTTGAGCAGCGGAAGGCCCGGTTGATCGAGGAAGGAGTTCGCCACGCGCGACACGTCGCTCCCCGAGGCGACGGAGAGCGCGCGCAGCAGGTCCGCGGCGGTGGTGTTGCCCCACGCGTGCTCCCGCATGTACGCGCGGAGCCCTTCGCGAAAGGGCGCCTCGCCGATCCACGCCTCGATCATCCCGATGACCGCGGCGCCCTTGGTGTAGGTCATGGAGTCGAAGCTCGCGACGGCGTCGGCGGTGCTGGTCACGGGCGCGCGAATGGCGTGCGTGGTCGACATGCTGTCGGCGCGGCGCGCCCACATGAGCGAGCCGATGTCTTGCACCCGCGTCTCCCACGCGGGCTGCCAGCGGTCGACGATGCGGTCGCCCATCCACGAGGCGAAGCCTTCGTTGAGCCAGAGGTCGTCCCACCACTGCATGGTGACGAAGTCGCCGAACCACTGGTGGGCGAGCTCGTGGGCGATGACCCCGGCCATGCCCTGCCGTGCGCGCGAGGTGAGCCGCGAGGCATCGGAGAGGAGCAGCGAGTCGCGAAAGGTGATGAGCCCGGGGTTCTCCATGCCGCCGTGGAGAAAGTCGGGCACGGCCACGAGGTCGAGCTTGGGGTAGGGGAAGGGTTGCTCGAAGTACGTCGAGAGCAGCGCGAGGTGCTCCGCGGCCATCTGCGCGGCCGTGGCGCCGAGGTTCGCGCGGCCGCGCGGGGCGATGATGCGCACGGGCACGGGCGTCTGCGGGCCGTCGTAGACGTCCCACGGACCCACCACGAAGGCCACGAGGTACGAGGGCGTGCGGGGCGTCTCTTGAAAGCGCACGACGGTGCGGTCACCCTCGTCGCGCTGCTCACCCACGGGCATGTTCGCGAGCGCGCGCTGACCCCGGGGCACGCGCAGCTCCACGGTGTAGGGGATCTTCACCGACGGCTCGTCGAAGCACGGGAAGGCGCGGCGCGCGTCGCTGGGCTCGAAGTCGGTGACGGCGTACCAGTCGTCGCCGACGCGGGCGCGGTAGAGGCCCTGGAGGTCGTCTCCCCAGGTGCCCTCGTAGGTGATCTCGACGCGCACCTCGCCTTGCGGCAGAGGGCGATCGAACGCGAGCACGAGCTCCTCGGGGTCGTTGCGCCCGCCGTGCGCGTGCCGTCGACTGTGCTGCGCGGGGATCGCCTCGGGGGTCACCGCGCGGGCGCTGGTGACGCGCAGCGTGCGGGCGTGGAGCACCACCGTACGCGTGGGCGCGGTGACGTTGAGGTCGATGAACGCGGTGCCTGAGAAGCCCGGCGCGGCGGGGTCGACGTCGAGCACGATGCGCTGTCGCAGGGGGCGCGGTCCGTCGGGGAGACGTCCGTCGTCGCGCGGGGCGGGGGCCTCGGGCGCGAGGGCCACGGGCGTTGGCGGCGCCGGGGTGACGGGGGTGACGGGGGCGGGGTGGAGCGCGGGGGCGCTGCACGCGGCGAGGAGAGACGCGAGGGCGACGCGGCGCATGGGGCGCGGATCATCCATGCGCGCGGGGGGAGACGTCAAAGCGCGGGACGGGAGGCGTGAGACGCGACGCGGGTCGAGCGCAGCCGGGGGGTGGAGATCGTCGCGGGGGGCAGCAGCCGAGGCGCGTGAAGAGGGGCGCGGTGGAGGACCGCACGGAACGCGGCAGCGAGCAGCGCGTGAGCGGAGTGGGGGGAGACGCACTCCAGTCGTTGCGCCTGACTCTGCCACCGCCCCGGAGTGAACCCCGGGGCAAGCGACGCCTTTGCGAGCCTCGTCGCGGAGACGAGACGACGCGCACTACGCCCGAACCCGAGGCCTTCTCCAGAGCAGCGTCGCTCCGATCAAGAGCAACAGCGCCGGCGCGGCAAGAACGAAGGCATCGCTCAGTTGCACGAACAGCGGAAGCTCGTTGGGACGGAACATCATGGCGTAACGAACGCGCATCAACTCCATCGCGACTCCGACGAGGAGCGGCGTGGAGAGCAGAGCGAGTGCGACGGCGAAGCCTCTCCGACCGATCCACGGCAACGAGGCGCCTGGCGCGGCTCGCGTCGCCGTGCCCAACGGTGAGGGCCGCTCAGCGATCGCTGCAGCGGTTCGCACGAACCGACGAGTGACCTCGAGCGCGTCTTGCACACCCGCTCCGCCCGGGACGCCCCAGCGCAGCCAGCCTGCAACCTTGATCTCAACGCCGGTCGGCGTCACCGAGAGCGCCCGCCACGAAAGCCCGTCGGGCACCTCGGCGGGTCGCGGCGGGGGCGCCCACGAGCGGGCTGACGGAAACTGCAGCGTGATCGTGTCTTCGAACTCGGTGCGGATCCTGACGACGTGCTTCTTGCGGCCGCTCAGGAATTGAAAGCTACGGTCGCACAACTCACTGCGGTTAAGGGCGAAACGGTCCCCTGACGCCACGACCGACTCCAGACGGAGCCAGTTCATGACGTAGCGGGTCGCCCCGCCTTGTCCTTCGGTGGACGTCTTGAACCGCCGCGATATGGTCTGCGCGAGGTCGAGCATCAGGGCGACCTGTGTTTGCGCTCCGACGTCGAGTTCTTGCAAGA
>JBILLI010000335.1:0-7981 GCA_044376155.1 Polyangiales bacterium | reverse complement strand
GCCGCATGTCATCGGCAACCTCGACCGCGAGGGCTTCGGCCCGCACGCGCAGCGCCGCGCGAAGCAGCTCTACCGCCGCAAGGTCGACGCGGTGGCCGCCGTGGTCGCGCGCATGAACGCCGACGTCGTGGCGTTTCAAGAGGTCGAGGGCACCACCGTGCTGGAGGCCGTGCGCGCCGCCCTGCCCGAGATGGGCTACCTCCCCGCCATCGCCGGCGCGGCGGATCAGCGCGGCATCGCCTGCGGGCTGCTCACGCGGCTCCCGGTGCGCGGCGTCGAGGTGCACGGCGTGGGGGAGCTCTCGTTCCCGCCCTTTCAAGAGGGCGACCCGCGGCCCTTCGCGGGGCGGCTGCACTCGCGCCGGGGACTTCTCGAGTGTGACCTCACCCTCCCCGACGGCTCGCTGCTCACCGTGATGGTCGCCCACCTCAAGAGCGCGCGGCCCGTGTCCCGCGCCGACGCCGCGGGGGTCAGCCACGCCCTCGACAGCCACTACGCTGCCGCGGAGGGTGCCGCGCGGGCGGTGGTCCTGCGGCTCGCCGAGGCGCTGCAGGTGCGCTCGCGGGTCGACGCCCGGCTGCACCGCGACGGGCGCGCGCAGATCGCCGTGCTCGGCGACCTCAACGACAACCCCGAGGCCGTGACCGTGCGCGCCATCGCCGGGGAGCTGGTGGAGACACCACGGGGCCGCAACGCCGACCTCGACCTCGCGGCCTCCCTCGACGCGGGCGTGCTGCACCACTGCGTGCGTGCGGCGCCGCCGGGCGCGCGGCACACCCTCCTGCACCGCGGGGCGGGGCTGCAGTTCGACCACGTGCTCGCGAGCCGGGCGCTGTGGCGGAGGTTCCGCGGCGTGCGGGTGCTCAACGAGTCCCTCCGCGAGGGCGGCGACGGCTGGCGCGAAGAGGTCGAGTCGGACCACGCGGCGGTGGTCGCGAGCTTCGCGTAGCGCGAGGGCCTGTCGGGGCGTTGCGCTCTGGACCCGGGGGCTCTAGTACGTGCGCGCCGCAGGACTCCGCGCGCCGCGCGGGATCCTTGAACCCACCGCCCTCCGACCCACGAGGTGGTAGCCGCCGTGAGCGACACTCTTGACCCCCAGCGACTGACCCATCTGAAGCTACTCGAGGCCGAGAGCATTCACATCATCCGCGAGGTGGCGGCCGAGTTCGCCAACCCGGTGATGCTCTACTCCATCGGCAAGGACTCGTCGGTGATGGCGCGCCTCGCGCTCAAGGCCTTCGCGCCCGCGCCGCTGCCCTTCCCGATGCTGCACGTCGACACCACCTGGAAGTTCCGGGAGATGTACGCGTTCCGCGAGCGCTTCGCGGCCGAGAACCGCATCGACCTGCGGGTGCACATCAACCGCGAGGGCCTCGCGATGGGGGTGAACCCCTTCGACTCGGGCTCCAAGCGCCACACCGACGTGATGAAGACCCAGTCGCTCCTTCAGGCCCTCAAGGCCGGGGGCTTCGACGCGGCCTTCGGCGGCGCCCGCCGCGACGAGGAGAAGTCCCGCGCCAAGGAGCGGGTGTACTCGTTCCGCGACCGCAACCAGCAGTGGGACCCGCGCAACCAGCGGCCGGAGCTCTGGAGCCTCTACAACGGGCGAATCTCCCCCGGGGAGAGCATCCGCGCCTTCCCCCTGAGCAACTGGACCGAGCTCGACGTGTGGCAGTACGTGATGCTCGAGGACATCCCCGTGGTGCCGCTCTACTTCGCCGCCGTGCGGCCGGTGGTGGAGCGCGACGGGATGCTGATCATGGTCGACGACGACCGCATGCGATTTCGCCAGGGCGAGGCCGTGCAGCAGCGGCGCGTGCGCTTTCGCACGCTCGGGTGTTACCCCCTCTCGGGCGCGGTGGAGAGCGACGCCACCACGGTGCCCGAGATCATCCGCGAGATGATCTCCGCGCGCACCTCGGAGCGGCAGGGCAGGCTCATCGACCACGACGAAGAGGCCTCCATGGAGCAGAAGAAGCGCGAGGGCTACTTCTGATGATCGCGCTGGATCCCGAGCGAGACATCCTCGCGTGGCTCGCCCACCACGAGCAGAAAGAACTGCTGCGCTTCGTGACCGTGGGCTCCGTCGATGACGGCAAGTCCACCCTCATCGGGCGGCTGCTGCACGACACCTCGGCGGTCTTTGACGACCAGCTCGCCGCGGTGAAGAAGGCCACCGCGAAGCGCGCCGCCGCGGGGGGTGACCCCGACGACATCGACTTCTCGCTCTTCACCGATGGCCTCGCCGCCGAGCGCGAGCAGGGCATCACCATCGACGTGGCGTACCGGTACTTCGCCACCGAGCGGCGCAAGTACATCCTCGCCGACACGCCCGGCCACGTGCAGTACACGCGCAACATGGCCACCGGGGCGTCGACCGCCGACGTCGCCATCATCCTCCTCGACGCGCGCCTCGGGGTGCTGCCGCAGAGCCGTCGCCACGCCTTCATCGCCGGCCTCCTGGGCATCCCCGAGCTCGTCGTGGCCGTGAACAAGATGGACCTCGTGGACTACCGCGAGGAGGTCTTCACCCGCCTGCGCGACGAGTTCGGCGCGTTCACCGCGCGCCTGGGCTTCGCCCGGGTGACCTTCATCCCGATCTCCGCGCGGCGCGGCGACAACGTCGTGCAGCGCTCCGCTCGCACGTCGTGGTTCGAGGGCGCGACCGTGCTGGAGCACCTCGAGACCACCCCCGTGCGCCGGGGCGACCCCGCGGCGCCGCTGCGCTTCCCGGTGCAGTACGTGCTCCGGCCGCACCTCGACTACCGGGCCTTCGCGGGCACCGTGGCGTCGGGCGCGGTGCGCCCGGGTGACATCGTCGAGGTGCTCCCCTCGGGCCGCCGCACCCGCGTGCGCGCGGTGGACCTGTTTCACCAGGAGCTCTCCGAAGCCGTTGCGCCGCAGAGCGTTGCGATTCGCCTGGAGGACGAGGTGGACGTCGCCCGGGGCGACATGATCGTGCACGCGGGCAGCGCGCCGCGCGTGGTGCACCGCTTCGCCGCGGACCTCGTGTGGATGACCGAGCGCCCCTCGGACCCCGACCGCGCGTACCTCATCAAGCACACCTCCCGCGTGGCGCCCGCGCGCGTCGAGCGCGTGCTCTCCCGCACCGACCTCGACACCCTCGACGCGTTGCCCGCTCCGGGCCTCGGGCTCAACGACCTCGGGCGGGTGGTCATTCGCGCGGCGCGCCCGCTCTTCGTCGACGCCTACGCGCGCTCGCGGCAGACCGGCGCGTTCATCCTCATCGACGCGTTGACCAACGAGACCGTCGCCGCCGGCATGGTCCGCGACGAGGGGCCCCCTGAGGACCTCGACCTCGGCCCGAGCCTGCACCCCACCGTGACCGCCGACGACCGCGCCGCCCGGCTGGGCCACCGCGCGGCCGTGGTCTGGGTCGCGCCGGCCCCCACCCGCGAGGCCGAGTCCCGCGCCGCCGCCGTGATCGACGCGGTGGAGCGCCACCTCGCCGCCGACGGGGTGCTGGTCGCGTCTCGCGCGGGCCGCGACGATGCGCTGGCGGAGTGGGCCCTCGGGGTGAACGCCGTCGGCGGCGTGGCCCTGGTGCTCGCCATGCAGGTGCGCCCCGAGGCCCGCGCCCGGGTGCGCGAGGCCGACCCCGCGGGCTTCGTGGGCGTCGGGCTGCGCGGCGGCGCGGGCGACGATGTGCTCCCGCTGCCTGACGAGGGCGAGACCGCGTCGTGCGCCGTGAGCGTGCTTTCCGCGCTTGAGGCGCAGGGCGCGCGCCGCTGCCGCAGTTGACCCGTACGTTGAACGGTGTGACTACAACCCCATTGCCGCGGCGATCCCGCGGAGCTTCTTGACGAACATGCGAAGCGGAGCGCGCGAGTGAGAACGTCAATTTCTTCCCGGTTCAGGTCCATGGTCCTGGGCGCCGCGCTGGCGCTCGGTGGGGTCGTCGCGGCGCCGGTGGCGCGGGCCACGGTGGCGGTTGAGCTTCAGCGACCGCAGCTGGTCGCCGACGCCGACCTCGTGGTGCGGGTTACGGTGCTCGACCACCGCAGCGCGTGGAACGCCGACAACACCGCGATCCTCACGTGGACCCGGCTCCGCGTGACGGAGTACCTCAAGGGCAGCGGCCCCGCGGAGCTCACCCTCCGGCAGATGGGCGGCGAGGCCGAGGGGATGGTGCAGTACGTCCCGGGTGATCCGCGCCTCGCGACGGGCACCGACGCGGTGCTCTTCTTGCGCCGCGGCGATGGTGTGACCTTTCTCACCGCGATGGCGCAGTCGGTGTTCCTCATCGACCGCGGCGTCGACGGCGGGGCCTACGTGCGCCGCGACCTCACGGGCCTGACCTTCGCGCGCATCACCCCGACGCGCCCCATGGAGGTCTACGAGCCGCCGACGGTGACCGTGGTCGAGACCCTCGACGCCCTCCGCGCCTCGGTGCGCGCGGTGGCCGGGGGTGCGCCGTGAGCGCCCTGCGACGCGGCCTCGTCGCCGCTCTCTGCGCGGCTGCGGTGACCCCCGCGGCCCTCGCCTGGACCCCGCAGGACGCGCAGTGGAACCCCGCCACGCTGCCCATCGGCTATCGGGTGAACGCCAGCACCGCGCCGTCGTCCATCGGCGCGTCGGGCGCGCTCTCGGCCATCGACGGCGGCATGGCGTCGTGGATGGCGCCCACCTGCACCCGTTGGCGCTCGAACAACCTCGGCGCCACCACGGTGACCCGGGCGAGCGCGCGCGACAACGTGAACACCTTCCTCTGGCTCTCGGGCTCGTGGCCCGCCGAGCTCGGGTCGGCCAACGTGACCATCGGCGTTACCACGCCCGTGTTCATCCCTGGGCGCTTCGTGCTCGACTCCGACATCCAGTTCAACGGCGTGGGCTTCACCTGGACCAACACGGGCACCCGCGGCGCGGTCGACACGCAGTCCATCGCGACGCACGAGGAGGGGCACTTTCTCGGCCTCGACCACACCTCGGTGCGCGCGGCCGTGATGTTCGCGTCGTACTCCGGCGGCGTCGTGCGCAACCTCAACCAGGACGACATCGCCGGCGTCTGCGCGCTCTACCCCTCGGGGGGCGCCGTGCCCGACGCGGGCCCCGTGCCAGACCCCTGCGCCGCGTTCACGAGCTGCGCGGGTTGCACCCCCAACGCCAACTGCGGGTGGTGCGAGGGCACCGGCCGATGCCAGACCGGGACGTCCAGCGGGTCCACCGTGGGCGCGGCCTGCTCGGGCGCCTGGCGCTGGGACCCGAACACCTGCACCGCCACCGCCGACCCCTGCGCGGCCTTCACAAACTGCGGATCTTGCACCGCGCAGAGCCAGTGCGGCTGGTGCGGCGCGACCAACCGCTGCGTGCGCGGCACGCCCACGGGCCCCGCAACGGGCGGCGCCTGCGGCGGATACGCGTGGATGTCCAACATGTGCCCGGCGACGACGATGGACGCGGGCACCACCCCCGTGACCGACGCCGGGAGCATGGGCACGGGCACCGCGCGCTTCGGCGAGCCCTGCCAGAACCGCACGGACTGCGCCTCGGGGCTGCTCTGCGTAGGGGGCAGCGGGGTGTCTCCCTTCTGCACCCGCGTGTGCACCGACGACTGCACCTGCCCCCGGGGCTACGGCTGCGCCGCGCGCCTCGCCAGCGGTCAGACGGTCTGCGTCCCGGGCGCCAACGGCTGCGTGAGCGGCGGCACCGACGCGGGCAGCGCGACGCCCGACGTGGTGACCGCGCGCGACGTGGTGACCGCGCGCGACACGGGCGGCGGCACGAGCACCCCCGACGTGGTGAGCCCGGCCGACGATGCGGGGAGCGCTGAGCAAGACGTGGTGGTCAACCTGCCCGACGGGGGCAAGGTCGCGGGCGCCGACGCGGGCCCGGGGGTGTTCATCAACCCCAACGCCGCGGGCGGCTGCGGCTGCAGCACCCCGCAGCGCAACTCTCCCTCGGGTGCGCTGCTCGTGGGCCTCTTCGGCCTCGCCGCGGTGCGCCGCCGTCGCCGTCGCTGACCTCGACGCCGCCTGCGTCGGATCACCCCGGCGCAGGCGGCGGAGCCCCCCTCAAGACCGACGACGACGAAGCCGCAGCGCCGCGAGCGCGGCCAGGGCGATGAGCGACGACCACGCGCTCACCCGGCCGGGCCGCGCGCTGCAGCCCTGGTACTCCACGAAGCCGCAGGGCAGCGGATCCGCCGGACGATTGAGCAACACGCCGTAGCTGTACAGGGTGTCGCGCAGCCCGAGGTCGCTCGCCTGGAGCTGCAGGTCGCGGTCGAGGGCGCCCATGCCGAGCTCGGCCCGCATGCGGGTGATGTTGGCCTGGTCGCCGAGCCCCTCGAAGGCGCGCTCGACGTCATCCGCCGACATGGTGGTGGGCAGCGTGCCACGGAGCGACTGCATGGCGTTCGAGACCACGAAGCGCGAGAGCACCTGCGACGACTCGGTGAGCCACAGGCGCTCCCCGCTGGCGGCGTTGCGCACGCGGAACGCGCGCAGAAAGTCGGCGCCGGGATCGGTGCTCGGGGCGTTGTAGTCGAACGTGAGGTCGTCGTCGCGCAGCTCGCCGTTGGGCCATCCCATGGCCTCCATGCGCGAAGGGGCGATGACCATGAGCAGCAGCCCCACCTTGTCGCCCGCGCCCGCGGAGATCATCCGCAAGGGCAGCAGCGGCGTGGCGCCGGGGACCGAGACCCGTACGGGCTGCATCCGGCCGATGCCCTCGCCGGCGCGCAGGCGCAGGGCGACGAAGTCCATGCGCAGGGCGACGTAATGGTCGAGGACGGGGTCGATGGAGGGCGGGATGAAGTACCCGTTGTTGCGCAGCCAGTCGCGAATGGCGTTGGGGTCTTCGCCGCGGATCGTCGCCTGCGCGTAGGGGCCCAGGGTCTGCTGCAGGAGCACCTGCACCGCGGGGGGCGAGGTGGTGTTCAGCGAGTCCCGCGCAGACGCCGACGAGCCGCCGAACGAGAGTCCCCCCCCGCCGCCGCAGAAGCGGGTGGGCACCGGGGGCGCGGGCTGCACCCGCGGGGCCGAGAGGTTGTCGAGGGACTGGATGAAGCGCGGGTCGGAGAGCTCCACGCGGGCGTTGAGGCCGTCGCGGATGGGGAGGATCCAGGTGAAGTCCTCGGCGCGGCCCGAGAACGCGAACTGATCCCAGAGGATCGTGCGGCGGTCGGAGACCGCGAACACCATGCGGTGGTCGGTCACCACTTGCACCGACGTGGGGGAGGGCTGGTGAAAGCACCCGCCGCAGGCGCTGGCGTCGAGGGACGCGCCGAGCGCAGCGCCGACGACCAGGGTACCGAACACAAACCGACGAAGGGCACTCATGCGCAACACCTCGCCGGGACTCTACTGCGACCCTCGTGCCGAAGGGAGTTCCCCGGCGGATCGAAGCGCGCTCGGAAGACATCGTGCCCCGAGGGCACGCCGCCCGGGCCCGGGTGTGAACCAAGCGCACAGGGGTGGCCGCGCGGGTCGATCGCGCGCAAATCGTTGCGTCGCGCGTCGAGGGACTACACAGGGTGCGCGGGGTGCGGTAAGGGCGGCATCGCTCCCGGGCGGGTCTTCGCTCCCGCCGCGCGTCACGAGCGTGTGACGCGCGGGCGGCGCCGCCCGGAACTGAACCCCCTTCCGCTTCGCCTCTGCCCTCGAAAGGAGCCGCAAGGAGCCTCCGGTGGAAACCAACCTGTCGTTCGCATCCATGGGAACCGGCGCGGTCGCGCTGATCGTCGCGTTCTTCTTCTACGCCCGCGTCAAGGCCGCCCCCGAGGGCAATGAGGCCATGGCGCGCATCGCGCGGTACATCCGTGAGGGCGCGATGGCGTTCCTCTCGGCGGAGTACAAGGTGCTCGGCGTCTACGCGGTGGTCGTCGCGGGGCTGCTCGCGGTGGCCCTCGGGGCCAAGGCCGCGGGGGCGTTCGTCGCCGGCGCGTTCCTCTCGCTCCTCGCGGGCTTCAGCGGAATGAAGGGCGCGACCGTCGCGAACGTCCGCACCGCCGAAGCCGCGC
>JBILLI010000334.1:0-7989 GCA_044376155.1 Polyangiales bacterium | reverse complement strand
TGGGGTGCAACGCATTTTGCTCCGCATCGTTCGTCCTCCACGCGCGTGGACCATTCCCGAGACCGCAGTTCTCCACCCTTCCCCCGAGGCGGGGGAAGGGCCGGGGATGGGGGCCGCGCGCCGCGTGTCGCGTGGGCGATGCTCGTCTCGGTGCTCGCGCTCGTGGGGTGCGGCGACACCGTGCGCAACGCACCGCTCTCCGAGCGCGGCGAGGCCCTCGCGCGCGACCCCGCGGTGACGCGCTCGCTCTACAACCGCGTGGCGTGCACCACCTGCCACGCCGAGCGGCCGGGCGACGCCGCGGGGCGGGTGCTGCCGGGCGCGGTGCTCGCGGGCGCGGCGCGGCGGAGCACCTTCTGGGGCGGCGAGGTGCTGCACCTGCGCGAGGCCGTGGAGCGATGCTGGGTGTTCTTCATGCGGGGCGTCGCCTCTGACCTCGACGGCCCCAACGGCGCGGCGCTGTCAGCGTGGCTGGAGTCGCTCGGCGACGTCGAAGGGGCGGTGACCACCCCGGTGCCCTTCACCGTGCCGCGCACCGTGCGCGACCTGCCCGATGGCGACGCGACGCGCGGGCGGCAGGTGTATGTGCGCGCGTGCCAGTCGTGCCACGGCGCGCTGGGCAGCGGCGCGGGGCGGGTCGGTCCCCTGGTGGCGGTGCTGCCCGGAGACACCCTCGCGGAGCACTGCCGGGGGATGCCGCCTGTCGGTGTGTCCGACCTGCCGACGTACACCCGCATGGCGGTGGTGCAGAAGACCCGCCACGGCGGCTTTCTGGGCTACGGCGGGACCATGCCGCCCTTCTCGAGGGAGAGCCTCACCGACCAGGAGGTCGCCGACCTCGTCGCGCTCTTTCCGTGTATGCCGCAGCCGTGATCGCGGCGCGTCGGGGAGCATCCTAGCCGTCATGCCCGAGCCCATCACCCCCGAGATCTTTCGCGCGCTGTTCACCGCGCAGCCCTTCGACGCCGCGGCCATCGACCGCGTCGCGCCCTACTACGCCGACGACGTGGTCTTCATCGACCCCATCCAGACGGTGCGCGGCCGCGAGGCGTTCCTGGAGATGAACAAGCGGCTGATTCGCCGCGCGAAGTCTCTCCGCTTCGACGTGCACACCCTCACGGGCGACGACGCGAGCCTCTTCGCGACCTGGACGATGCACCTCGCGATGCGCGGCCCCGCGCCCGCGATGACCATCGACGGGGTCACCCACTGCACCCTCCGCGACGGCCGCATCACCCAGCACCGTGACTACTGGGACCTCCTCGGCGCGGCGATGAACACCATCCCCCTCGCGGGGCCGGTGTACCGCGCGTTGGTGGCGAAGTTGGGCTGAGCGTCGCCCCCTCGGGCGCCGCCGCGGGCGATTCGTCACGTGCGCGTCACACGCGGGCGCGGCAGTTGGGGTACTCCCAAACGCCATGCAACCCGACCGGCGCACGTTCCTTCAGCTCCTCGCGGCCGCGGCCTCTGCCTCGGGGTGCGGCGAGAGCAACCCCACCTCCGACGCCGCCACGGACCTCGGGCGCGACGCCTCCAACGGGACGGGAGACGCCCCCGCCGTGATGGACGCGGGCGCCGACGCGGGCGCCGAGGGCCCCGACGCGCTGGTCTTCGACGACAGTGGCCCGCGCGAGGACGTGCCCGTCGAGGCGGCGCCCAACGACCCCGGCGGGGTGTTCATCCACGGCGTGGCGAGCGGTGACCCCTTGCCCACGGCGGTGATCCTCTGGACCCGCGCGACCCCCTCGCGCACCGCGCCGCCCATGGAGGTGATGGTGCAGTGGGAGGCGGCCACGGACGTCGCGTTCACCCGCATCGTCGCCATGGGCACCGTGACCACCACCGCCGCCCGCGACTGGACCGTGAAGGTCGACGCCACCGGCCTCACCGCGGGGACGACCTACTACTACCGCTTTCGCGCGCTCGGCGAGACCTCCCCCGTGGGGCGCACGCGCACGGCCCCCACGGGCGCCACCCCCCGCCTGCGCTTCGCCGTGGTGTCGTGCAGCAACCGGTCGTTCGGGTGGTTCCACTCGTACCGCAAGCTCGCGCGGCGCGCCGACCTCGACGCGGTGATCCACCTCGGGGACTACATCTACGAGTACGGCGACGGCGAGTACGGCGGCGCACGACGGCTCGACCCGCCCACGGAGATCCGCTCCCTCGACGACTACCGCCGCCGCTACAAGTGTTACCGCCGCGACCCCGACCTGCGCGCGGTGCACCAGCAGCACCCGATGATCGTGGTGTGGGACGACCACGAGTTCGCCGACAACACCTGGCAGAACGGCTCGCCCAAGCACATGCCCATGACCGAGGGCGAGTGGCGCGAGCGCCGCCGCGTCGCCGAGCAGGCCTACGCCGAGTACATGCCCATTCGCGACCAGATGGACGGCCGCATCTTTCGCACGCTGCGCTACGGCGACCTCATGGACCTCGTGATGCTCGACACGCGCCTCTGGGGCCGCGCCGAGCAGGGCACCTGGGGGACGCCCGTGCTCGACCAGGAGAACCGACAGCTCCTGGGCATGGAGCAGGAGATGTTCGTGCGCGCGCAGCTCACCACCAGCACCGCGCGGTGGCGGGTGCTCGGGCAGCAGGTGATGATGTCGACCCCGCCCACGGTGCTGCCCAACAGCGACGGCTGGGAGGGCTACCGCTGGGCGCGGGAGCGCTTCTTCACGATCCTTCGCGACATGACCGTGCGCGACGTGGTGGTGCTCACGGGGGACATCCACTCGTCGTGGGCCATCGACCTCACCGACGCGCCGCGGGACCCCGCGCGCTTCAACCCCGAGACGGGCGTGGGCACCCTCGGCGTGGAGTTCATCACCCCCGCGGTCACCTCGCCGGGCTTCCCCACCGTGGTGGCCAACGCGGCCCTGCGCAGCATCGCCACCGAGCGGCACATCAAGTGGGCGAACCTCTCACAGCGGGGGTACACCATCCTCGACATCACCCCCGAGCGGGTGCAGTGCGCGTGGTTCCTCTTCGAGCGCATCGACACCCCGCGGGACCTCAACGAGTCCCTCGCGGCGGTGTGGTCGTCGCGCTTCGGCGAGAAGCGCCTGCGCCCCGACGCGGTGGCCGTCGCCCGCCCCGACGCCCCGGCGCTCGCGCCCTTCGAGACGGCCTGAACATGTCACCCACGCGACACACCGCGGGTGTCGCGCTTCGAGTAACTCCCACGGCGTGAGACGCTCGTCGCTCCTCGTCGCCTCCCTCGGTGCGCTCGCGCTGCGCACCCCCGACGCCCACGCCGTGCGCGTGTGGGAGGAGCCCCGCGCGGGCTGGCAGCCCTCGTCGGCGTTGAGCCCCGGGGGACTCTCCCTCGCGGCGATGTTCACGGGCTCCGTGGCCTCGCCCGACCTGCGCCCGCCCGACTTCGTGCCGCCCCTCGCCGCGGGCGGGCACGTCGGCGCCAGCCGCTTCCCCGAGGGCGTGGCCGAGCGCTGGCTCGACATCGGCTTCTTCGCGCAGCCGCAGTTCATCCTCCAGACCGGCTACGACACCGAGGCGCGCACGAACTTCAGCATCGCGCCGGGCGTGAACCTCCGGCGCAACCGGGTGGTGATCCACGGGCAGGCGCACCCGCAGCTCCAGGTGCGGCTGGAGTTCGGGCTGAGCGACCGGTTGGAGCTCTACGACACCTACGCGCTCGTCCCGGTGCGGCGCTGGCTGCAGTTTCAGATCGGGCAGTTTCGCGTGCCCTTCTCGCGGCAGGAGCTCGTGAGCGGCACGCGCTACCAGTTCGCCGACAGCTCGCTCTGGAGCGGCGCGGCGAACTCGTCGGGCATTCGCTTCGTGCCGAGCTTCGACATCGGCGCGATGGTCTGGGGCTGGCTCGGGCGCGACGACCTCGTCGAGTACTACGCCGGGATCTTCAACGGGAAGGGCCCCAACCAGCCCTTCAACCTCGACGGGTTCTTCCTCTACGCGGGCCGCGTGGTGGTGAACCCGCTGGGGCGCCCGCGGGCCTTTCAAGAGAGCGCGGTGAACCTCCCGCGGGACCCGCGGCTCGCCATCGGGTTCAACGCCGCGGGGCAGGTGCGGCAGATCGGCACCGTCACCATCGCGGGCGCCGAGGTGCCCAACCGCGTGACCACCACCGCCCTCGGCGCGGACGTGTACTTCACGGGCTGGGGCGCGTCGCTCTACGGCGAGTTCTACTTCCGCGACACCGAGGAGACCGACACGGGCTCGCGGCCCACCACGCAGTCGCTCGGGTGGCTCGCGCAGGCGGGGTATTTCATCCCGCACCCCGCGCTGCGCAACCACCTCGAGGTGGTCGCCCGCGTGCAGCAGCTCAACCCCTCGGACTGCTTCACCCGCACCCGCGCCGCGGGCACCTGCGACATTCGCCCGTACCCCTCGCACACCCGCGAGAACTACCGGGACTTCATGAACACCACGGCCCTCTCTTTCGGCGTGAACTGGTACCAGCTCGGGCACGGCTTCAAGGTCCAGGCCTCGTACACGATCTTCAACGAAGGCCGTGACCTCGAGAACGGCGCGCCGGGCAGCGGGATCATCGTCAACGACATCTTCAACCTCCTACTCACGGGGTCCTTCTGATGAGTCGACACAGCCTCCTGCGGGGCGCGATCGCCTCGGTCTTCGCGCTCTCCCTCTCGCAGTGCCAGTCGGCGCCCCCCGCGGCCACCGACGCGAGCACCCTCCGTGATGCCGCCGACGGCGACGACTCGGGCGAGGCGCCCGGGGTCGCGCGGCTCGACTACCAGCCCGAGGGCTGCATGCACCGCGTGCACACCTCCGAGGGCACCTACGGGAACCATCGCGGCGACCGCACCACCTTCGGCGCGAACCCCGCGCCCCGCGGCGTGCACGTGACCTGGCCCGCCGACCCCGCGAGCACCGCGGCCTTTCTCTGGCGCACCGACCCGGGCACCCGCGCCTCGGTGGTGCAGCTCGGCACCGCGCCTGACGCCCTCTCCCGCACGGTGATCGGTCACGCCTCCATCGGCGGCACCACCATCAACGCCGCGCCGATGCACGAGGTCCACGCGTGCGGGCTGACCCCCGACACGACGTACTACTACCGCGTCGGCGGTGAGGGTCACTGGAGCGCGGTGCAGAGCTTCAAGACCGCCCCCGCGCCAGGCCGCACGGACTACGACGTGAACTTCGCGGTGTCGGGTGACTCCCGCGACAACCCGGTGGTCTTTCGGCAGGTGCAGGAGCAGATGCTGCGCACCAGCGGGATGCGCCAGCCCGACTTCGAGGTCTTCTCGGGAGACGCGGTGTTCCTCGGGCAGATCCAGGGCTCGTGGGACCTGTGGTTCGAGAACGCCGCGCCCGCCATGGCGCGCATGCCCTTCGTGCTCGCCCACGGCAACCACGACGGCCTCGCGATCAACTACCTCGTGCAGTTCGCCCAGCCCCAGGCCGACGCGCCCGACCAGGACGAGCTGTATTTCTCCATGGACTACGGCCCCGTGCACCTCGTCGTGCTCAACGACACCCCGCGCGGCGGCGACCTCTCCTCGCTCGCGGGCCAGCAGCTCACGTGGCTCCGCGGGGACCTCACCCGCGCCCGCATGAACCGCGCCCGCGTGCCGTGGATCATCGTGGTCCACCACAAGCCCTGCTTCGGCTCCTCGGTGCACACCGCCGCGGTCGACACGGAGTTCATCCGCCGCACCTGGCCGCCCGTGTACGACGAGTTCGGCGTCGACATCGTGTTCTCGGGCCACGAGCACGACTTCGAGCTGAGCAAGGAGCTCGACGCCATGGGCAACGAGGTCAGCGGCCGCCGGGGCACGCTCTACATGGTCGCCGCGGGCGCGGGCGCAGAGCTCTACGAGGCCCGCCAGCGCGCCTGGACCCGCTACTCCGAGAGCGTGGTGAACTTCCTCCTGGTGCACGCCACCAACCGCGCCCTGGAGGTCACCCCCCACCGCGGTGATGGCACGGTGATCACGCAGGGCCGCGTCATGCTCACCCCCCGCCCGATGTGACCCTCCGCGCGCGGTGATACAGTCGCGCGATGCAGTCAGAGTGTCCGATCTGCAAGTCGGCGGTCACCATGGGGCGCCCGGGCAACCCCCACGCGCCCTTCTGCTCCGCGCGCTGCAAGGCCGTGGACCTGGGTCGCTGGCTCAGCGGCGCCTACGCCCTGCCCGTGCGAGACGAGGTGCCGGGCGAGGCCGAGCTCGCGCAGGCGCTGTCTCCGCGGGGTGACGCGTGAGCCGCCGCGGCGCCGTCGCCCTCGCGCTCGCCCTCGCGGCGCTGCCCCTCGGCGCGGGCGCGCAGAGCCTCACCAACAGCGACTGGGTGGTGCTCGAGCCCTCGGTGGGCGTGAGCTACGCGAACATCCTCGCGTTCGACAACTCGGGGCTCATCCCCGGGGTGAACAACAGCACCAGCGTCGGGCCGATGTACGGGATCACCGCGGGCTCGCGCTTCTCCATCGTGACCGTGGCCGCGCGGCTGGATTTCTCGCGCTACGACGCCTTCGACGTGGGCACCCTGGGCGCGCGGGTGCAGGTGCACATCCCCCTGCCCGTGGTGAAGCCCTTCGCGCGCATCGGTGGCGGCTGGGCGTGGCTCGGCTCGCTGAACCCCGCCTCCGCGCTCTGGACCTGCTCGCCGGGCTCCACCGGCAACGACTGCCCGAGCATCAGCGGGTGGAACCTCAACGCCGGCGCGGGCGTGGACTTCGCCGTGCGGCGCTGGCTCACCCTCGGCGCGGGCTTGGACTTCTACCTGTTGAACCTCAACCGCGCGGCCTCGCCCACGCAGGTGAACTTCATGCGCACGGGCGATTCCATGGGCTTTCAGCTCGCCCTCAGCGCACAGGCCGCGTTCCGGTTCTGAGCCATGATGCGTGCACGGGCGGTGACGGCGCTCCTCGCGGGGACGCTGATGACGGGAGGGCTCGCGGCGCAGTCCGTGGGCGCGCAGGTAGAGGCCCTGTTGCGGCGCGGCGTGGCCCTGCGCAGCCGCGGTGACGATGCCGGCGCGCTGGACCAGTTCCAACGCGCCCGCGCGCTCTCCGACGAGCCCCGGGTGCTCGCGCAGGTGGCCCTCGCGGAGCAGGCCCTGGGCCGCTGGGTCGACGCCGCGCGCGACCTCCGCGAGGCCGTGTCGCACGAAGACGACCCGTGGATCCGCCGCAACGCCGCCGCCCTCGCGGGCGCGCGGGACGAGATCATGCGCCACGTGGGCGGCCTCACCGCCGAGGGCCCCGGCGCGCAGGGGGAGCTTCGCGTCGACGACACGCAGGTGGCCGCGCTGCCCATGACCGCCCCCGTCGTGGTGCTCGCGGGCGAGCGCGCGCTGGAGGTTCGCCGCGAGGGGTACCTCCCGTGGTCGCGGTCGTTCACCGTGCGTCCGGGGGAGCTCAACCGCGTCGAAGTCCCTGCGCTGCAAGCGTTGGTGGTGACCCCGGTGGTCCCCGTGGCGCCGCCGAACCGCGGGCGGGCGCAGCGCGTGGCCGGGTGGTCGCTGGTGGGCGCGTCGGCGCTCGGCCTCGGGGTGGGGATCTACGGCCTCGTCGCCCGCGACGACGCGCGCAACGCCTTTCTGCAAGACCGCACCTGCGCCACGGCGACACCCGCGGCGGCCTGCGCCGACCGCCGCAGCACCGCCGACACGATGAACGCCGTGATGATCGCGGGCTTCGTGGGCGCGGGCGTGCTCGCCGCGGTGGGCGTGACCCTGGTGCTCACCGCGCCGTCGAACCGCCCCGCGGTGACCCTCGCGTGCGCGCCGGGCGTGCGCGCGGTGGGCTGCGCGCTGACCTTCTGACCCACGAGATGCGCAACCGACGGTCCTTGGTCATGCGGGACGACTGCACCGCAGCGACTTCGTACGCATTGGCGGCCCCACGACGTTGCCGATCGTGCGCCTCCTGCTCCCGCGGTGGGGGTGGCGAACGACGCGGTTCGTGCCGCCGGCTCCGCCCGCACGATCGGCCCTTCGGGCCTGTGCGGGCTGAACCCGGTGTCTGTGGGTGACCGCCCCCTG
>JBILLI010000333.1:0-8004 GCA_044376155.1 Polyangiales bacterium | reverse complement strand
AGGGGGACACCGACCGGGTGGTCTTCGGGTCAGACTGGCCCTTCTATCACCCGGTGCTCCCCCTCGCGAAGGTGCTCATCGCCACCGAGGGCAGGGCCGAGCTGCGCGCGAAGTTGCTCCACGACAACGCCGCGCGCTTGTTGGACGGCGCGCGGCGCCACGCGTGAGGTTGGACCGCGGTCCAACGGCGGGTGCGGCTTGTCCAACGCGAGAAGTCACGGGATTTCCCGCGCGGGAGGGGGTCTCCACGGGGGGGCGTGGGGTTGACCCGCGGTCCAACGACGCGCGGACGAATTGTGGGAAAGGGCGCTTGAACGCCGTGGCGTACGGGCAGAGACTCCGTCGCGCCCTCCTGGCACGCGCAGTGCTCTGAGGACGCAACACAGACGCGGCGAGCGCAGGGGAAGTCTTTCGCTCACGCGCTGCCCAGGTCCCGAAGGTCCGCAGGCGATCAACGGGGATCCTCACTCACCATCCTGCAAGCGAGAAAACCATGGCCGAGACAGTACACCTCTACCTCAAGGCGAGCGGCGCGGACATCAAGGGCGAGAGCACCCAGCACTCCCTCGGTCGTGAGAACTCGATCGAGTGCCTGTACTTTGAGCAGGCCGTGAAGACCGCCCGCGAGGCGGGCTCGGGCATGGCCACGGGCCGTCGTCAGTACGAGCCCCTGCTCCTCCGCAAGCGCATCGACAAGGCCTCGCCGCTGATCGCCAAGGCGCTCGTGGAGAACCAGGTCATCGTGGGTGAGTTCAAGTTCTTCCGCCCGAACCCCACGGGCGACGGCACGACCCAGCACTTCTACACCATCAAGATCGAAGACGGTCGCGTGGCGTCGCAGAAGATGTACGTGCCCGACACCATCGTGCCGGCGACGTCCACCGAGCCCCCCCTGGAGGAGGTCTCCTTCGTGTTCCACACGATCACGTGGACCTTCGAGGACGGCGGCATCACGCACCAGGACACCTGGAACCAGAACCGCTGATCGCGGTTCGCACCCAGCATTGATCCCACGTCGAGGGGAGCGCTTCGAGGCCGCGAGGTTCCGAAGTGACTCCCCTCGCGTCGTTTGGTGTTCTCTGTGGTTGTCCCCGGGCGGGCACTTCCCCGATGCTCCCGGCCATGAGCACCGCCGCGATCCCGCTCCCCCGCGCGCCGCGCCTCCCGCTGGTGGGCTCGGTGGGTCACTACGTTCGGGATCCCCTGCGCTTTCTCGAGACCGTCGCGGGCATGGGCCCGGTGGTCGAGATGGACTTCGTGCGCTACCGGGCGTGGCTCATCAACGACCCCGCGCTCATCGAGCAGGTGTTCATCCGTTCGGCGGGCGTGATGCAGAAGGACGTCTTTCTGCGGGCGCTGAAGAAGCTCCTGGGCGAGGGGCTGCTCACCAGCGAGGGGGACTTCTGGAAGCGCCAGCGCCGGCTCGTTCAGCCGGCGTTTCACCGCGAGCGCATCGCGGGCTACGGCGAGGTGATGGTGCGCTGCACCGCGGCCATGCTCGACGGGTGGCGCGACGGGCAGACCTTCGAGCTGCACCACGCGATGATGGCCCTCACGGCCGACATCGTGACCCGCGCGCTCTTCGGCGCCGACGCGGGCGACACCCACGACCTCGCGGCGTGCATCGACGCCGTCGTCACCCGCTTCGCGGATCCGAAGTTCATCCTCATGCCCGCCCTGGAGCGCGCGCCGCTGCCCTCGAACAAGCGCCTCCGCGAGGTCAGCGAGCGCCTCGACGGCATCGTGCGGGGCTTCATCACCCGACGACGGGCGATGGGCGCCGACGCGCCGCAAGACGACCTCCTCGCGATGCTCCTCGCCGCGCAGGACGACGACGGCGCGCGGATGTCCGACCAGCAGGTGCGCGACGAGGTGCTCATTCTCTTCCTCGCGGGGCACGAGACCACGGCCCTGGCCCTCTCGTGGACCTTTCACCTCCTCGCGCAGCACCCCGAGGTCGAGCGCGCGCTCGCGCGAGAACTCGCGGAGGTGCTCGGGGACCGTGAGCCCACCATGGCGGATCTGCCCAACCTGAAGCTCACCGAGCGTGTGGTGCTCGAGACCCTGCGGCTCTATCCCCCGGCGTGGTCCCTCGGGCGCGAGGCCACCGAGCCCTTCACCCTCGACGGGCGGGAGTATCCGCAGGGCGCGTGGTTCTGGGCGCTCCCCTGGACCCTGCACCGCGACCCGCGGACCTTCGCCGACCCGCTCACCTTCAACCCCGCGCGTTGGGAAGACGGCCTCGCGAAGAAGCTCCCCAAGGGGGCGTACGCGCCCTTCGGGATCGGTCCGCGGGTGTGCATCGGCAACCAGTTCGCGATGATGGAGGCCATCCTGCTCCTCGCCACCATCGCGCGGCGCTTCACCCTGCGCGCGTGCGCGACGCCGAAGGTCGAGCCCGAGCCCTCCATCACCTTGCGCTTCAAGAAGGGCATTCGCATGACCGCGGTGGCCCGTCGCCCGCTCAACCCGGCGTGAGCAGCCGCAGGTCGAGCCCGCCGGGGTACGCGTAGGACGTGTACCGCGCCGTGCCGTAGACCTTCACCCCGAAGGGCACCCCCTCCACGGTGCGGAGCTGGTGCCAGCCCGGTCGCACCTCGGTGTGATGGATCTCCCAGGGCCCCAACGACTCCGTGCTGCTCGGGGTGATGGGCATGCCGTCGAGGAGCGCCCGCGCCCCGCGGGGCACCACCAGCCCGAGGAAGTTCGAGGTGTAGGTCGCCGGCACGAGGATGTCGTAGCGGTCGCGGAACTGCTGCGTCGGGACCTCGGTGACCATCGCGGGGTCGCCCGCGCCGTCGCCGTCGCTGCCCAGGCCCGTCATGAACTGCATCACCAGCACCGGGCGCGACGCGCGCAGGCGCACGCTGTCGCGGGCGGTGAACTCGACGACCTGTCCCGCGGCGAGACGTCGGGGCGCTGAAATCGTGGGCGGGTCGAAGCTCAGCACGGTGTCGTCGGCGCTCGCCACGACGCGCAGCACGGTGGGCGCCTCGCGGTCGCGCAGGTCGCTGACGACGAAGTCCTGCCCCAGGGTCTCGAGCGGGAGCACCTGCTCTTCGAGGTGATCACACGCGGGCACGGTGGCCGGCACGCGGGTGCAGTCGTGCCCCGCGAAGACCGCCACCGGGTTGCTCGCCTCGACCACCGCGCCGCTGAGGTCACCGCCCTGTGTGCCCACGATGAGGGCCACGTCGCCCGGCGCGAGGTTGTCGTGGCGCACGACGTTGTTCACCGCCTCGGGCACGCCCGCGCGCTCGGGCAGGCGCACGGTGACCGAGGTGCTCTCGCCGCTCGTGGCCACCACCGCGATGAAGCCCCCGAGGGTCACGTTGGCCTGGAACGAGAGGTTGGGGTAGGTGAGCACCAGGTAGCGCCGCGTGAGGGAGCGCTGCGCGAGCAGCAGCGACGCGTCGTTGGTGTAGGAGTTCAGGCACGCCGCGGTCATCCCGCGGGTCTCGAAGGTCAGCGGGTTGAACTGATACGCCGCCACGGGCGCGGTCGCGCGAACGTTGTAGGCGCCGCCGCGGGCGAGGGCCGAGCGCGCGAAGGTGGGGTTGATGCAGTTCGTGGGGTTGCCGCACTCGCACCCGAGGTCGCGCGGCGCCTGCTGCGACAGCGCGTCGACCCAGGGGAGGGTGACGGCCTCGGAGGCGCCCGGCGCGAGGGTGATCTCGCGCGGCTCGGTGAGGGCCCCGCCGCGGATCTGCACGGTCACCGGGAACGACTGCGGGTTGGCCACGGCCACCGCGAAGGGGAAGCTCCGCGAGAGCTGGGTGTTGGGGGTGACGGTGGACCAGTACTCGCACCCGAGGTACTGCCGCGCGCCGTCGGGCGCCGCGCAGGGGTCGCCGCAGCGCCCCTCGACGCAGCGGTCGGTGCCGGTGCACGCGGGCATGTCGATCCAGCGGGAGCCGTCGTCGGCGCAGCGTTGGGGGAGCACGCCGTTGTCCGCGGCGCAGCGCACGGCCGAGGGCGGGCACCCGAGGCAGCCCACACCCGGCACGCAGAACGGACGGTCGCCCGTGCACGCGTCGGTGAGCACCCGCGCGCCGTTCACGCAGGTGTAGGGCGTCTGGCCCTCGCACAAGACCCCGCCGCCGAGGCACTGCGGCCCGGCATCCAGCACCTGCACCCCGCCGCTCACGAGGTTGGGTCCGGCGTCGCGGGCGGGCAGCACCGGCGGACGCACGGTCTCCTTGCAGCCCAGCGCGATCAGACACAACGCGAGGGCGCGGTGATCAATCATGGGCGTGGTCCCCGAGGTAGGCGCCCTTCACCCGGGGGTCGGCGGCGAGGTCCTTCGCGCGGCCCGTAAGCGCCACCTCACCCGTGACCAGCACGTACGCGCGCTGCGCGGCGGCGAGGGCGCGGCGGGTGTTCTGCTCCACCAACAACACCGTGGTGCCCTCCTCGCGGATCTTCGCGATGGCCAGAAAGATCTGGTCTACCAGCACCGGCGCGATGCCCAGGGAGGGCTCGTCGAGCATCAGGAGCTTCGGGCCCGACATCAGCGCGCGGGCGATGGCCAGCATCTGTTGCTCTCCGCCCGAGAGCGTACCTCCGAGCTGTGCCATGCGCTCGCCGAGGCGGGGAAAGAGCGCCACGGCCTGGGCCATGCGCTTCGCCACGAGGGTCGCGTCGCGCACGGTGTAGGCGCCCATCTCGAGGTTCTCGCGCACCGTGAGGTTCGGAAAGATCGCGCGGCCCTCGGGCGAGAGGGCCATGCCGAGGGCGATGAGGTCCTCGGCGTTGGTGCGGGCGAGGTCGCGGCCGTCGAAGGTCACGCCGCCCGCCGTCCACGGGAGCACCCGGGCGATGGCCTTGAGCGTGGTGGTCTTGCCCGCGCCGTTGGCGCCGATGAGGGCCACGAGCTCGCCCCTGCGCACCTCCAGCGAGATGCCCTTCACGGCCTTGATGCCGCCGTAGCTCACCGCGAGGTTCTCCACCGTGAGCAGCGGCGCGGTGGTGACCTCGGGCCCGTCGTGGGGGGTGAGCGCGTCGGCGCCGGCGCCGAGGTAGGCCTCGAGCACCTTCGGGTCAGACTGCACCTGCGCGGGGGCGCCGTGGGCGATGGTCTCGCCGCGGTCCATCACGTGGATGTGCTCGCAGACCTCCATCACCACCTGCATGTTGTGCTCGACGAGCACCACGGTGAGGTCGAAGCGGTCGCGCAGCTCACGGATCTGCGCCTTGAGCACCTTCGCCTCGGCGGAGTTCATCCCCGCGGCGGGCTCATCGAGCAGCAGGAGCTTCGGGTCGAGCATCAGGGCCCGGGCGATCTCCAGCCGTCGCTGGTCGCCGTAGGGGAGCGAGCCCGCGCGCTCCAAGGCGTTGTCGTCGAGGCCGAAGAAGCTCAGCAGCTCCATCGCCTTGGCGCGCATGGCGTTCTCGTCGTCGCGGTGGCGCTTCGTGCGCAGCACGGCGTCGAGGAGGTTGTGCTTCGACGCGCGGTGGTTGGCCACGAGCACGTTCTCGAGCACGGTCATGTTCGAGAAGAGACGGATGTTCTGAAAGGTCCGCGCGACCCCCGCGTCGGCGATCTGCCAGGCCTGCAGCCCGTCGAGACGTCGGCCGTGGAACGAGATGGCGCCGCGGGTGGGGGTGTAGACCCCGGTGACGCAGTTGAAGACCGTGGTCTTGCCCGCGCCGTTGGGTCCGATGAGCCCGAAGATGCTCTTCTCGGGCACCTCGAAGGAGACGCCGCCCACGGCGCGCAGGCCGCCGAAGACCATCTCGAGCGCGTCGACCTGGAGCGCGGCGCTCACGCGGCACCGCCCTTCGCGCGCTTCGGAAAGAAGCGCCGGAGCACGGCGGGGGAGAACTCCCGCGTGCCCAGGAGACCCTGCGGTCGCAAGAGCATCATGCCCACGAGGAGCAGCGCGTAGGCGATGAGTCGGTAGCCCTGGAACTCGCGCAACAGCTCCAGCGAGACGGCCACGAAGATCCCGCCGATGACCGCGCCGGTGATGCTCCCGAGGCCGCCGAAGATGATCATCACGAGCATGTCGACGGAGCGGTCCATGCGAAACGCGCCGGGGTCGATGTGCTGCCCGCCCGAGGCGTCGTGGGCGTACATCGCGCCCGCGAGGCCCGCCACCGCGGCGCTCACGCTGAACGCCAGGACCTTGTAGCGCGTGGTGGGGATGCCCGCGGCCTCGGCGGCGATCTCGTCCTCGCGAATGGCCGCGAGGGCGCGCCCATAGGACGAGTAGGTGAGGTTCCAGACCATCACCGTGGCGAGCACCGCCGCGCCCCAGACCCACCCCAGGGTGGCGTACGCGGGGATCGACGCGGCCCCCAGGGGATAGCCCTGCTGCCCACCGAGGGCGGGGGTGCTCTCGATGGAGATGCGAATGATCTCGCCGAAGCCCAGGGTCACGATGGCGAGGTAGTCCCCGCGGAGGCGCAGCGAGGGCACGCCCACCGCGACGCCCGTGACGGCCGCCGAGAGCACCGCGGCGAGGCACGCGAGCACGAGGGTCAGGGGCGCGAGGGAGGCGCCGAGGTGCGGCTCCAGCGCGACGGAGGTGAGCGCCGCGGCGTAGGCGCCCACGGCCATGAAGCCCGCGTGGCCGATGGAGAACTGCCCGGTGGTCCCGTTCACCAGGTTCAGCGCGACGGCGAGCATCACGTTGATGCCGGCGACGGAGAGCACGCGCACCCAGTAGGGGTCCAGCGCGGCGCTGGCGCCGACCTGAAACCCGGCGAGCAGCGCGATGACGATCAGCGAGGTGATGAACTTGCGGAGCATCCCTGCGGTTCCCGATCCCTCTCGGTGGCGGAGCGCGGTTTCATACCGCGGAGGGCGATGTGGTTGAAAGGCTCAACGTGCCGCGTCGCCGTGCTACCCCTCCGCCCCCATGAGCGAAGGGAACATGCAGGGGCGCACGGTGCTGATCACCGGGGGCACCGCGGGCATCGGGCGGCAGGCGGCGAAGGTCCTCGCGGGCCGCGGGGCGCGGGTGGTGATCGTGGGGCGCAACCCCGAGAAGACCGCGCGGGTCACCGACGAGCTCCGCGCCGAGAGCGGCGGCGCGGTGGAGTCGCTCCTCGCGGATCTCTCGAAGATGTCCGACGTGCGCGCCCTCGCGGCGGCGTACATCGACCGCTACGGCGCGCTCGACGTGCTGCTCAACAACGCCGGCGCGGTGAACCTCACCCGCGAGCTCACCGCCGACGGCTTCGAGCGCACCTTCGCGACGAACCACCTCGCGTACTTTCTCCTCGCGAACCTCCTGCTCCCGGCGCTGCGCAAGGCCCCAGGCTCGCGGGTGGTCAACGTCGCGAGCGCGGCGCACGCCATGGGCAAGGTGAACTTCGACGACCTGCAGAGCGAGCGCGGCTACGACGCCTGGCGGGTCTACGGCACGTCGAAGCTCATGAACGTGCTCTTCACCCGGGAGATGTCCCGTCGGTTGAAGGGCGAGGGGCCGACGGTGAACTGCCTGCACCCGGGCTTTGTGGCCTCGGAGTTCCTCTCGAAGGGCGGCATCTGGAAGGTGCTCAAACCCCTGGGCTACCTCTTCGCGGTGAGCGAGCAGAGCGGCGCCGAGACCAGTGTGTTTCTCGCGTCATCCCCCACCGTGGCGGGGGTCACCGGGGCGTACTTCTCGAAGTGTCGCGAGGCGCGCAGCACCCGCGCGGCGAAGGACGACGCGGTGGCCGAGCGGCTGTGGGTGGAGAGCGCGCGGCTCACGTCGCTCGACAGCACGATCTGACGCGGGATTCCTTCGTTCGTCATCGCGCGTGACTCCGCGGCGAACCATGCGGTGAGTGGCCCCCATCCCCGTCCCTTCCCCCGCCTCGGCTTGGCTTTACCCAAAACCTTCGGACGCGGTTCGTGCCGCCGGCTCCGCCCGTGCGGACGGCCCTACGGGCCTGCACGGGCTGAACCCGGTGTCTGGAGGTGACCGCCCCTTCGGGGCTCACAGCGGAGCGTCGCGCAGAGCGCGACGAGGAGGATTTCAGGGGCGAGAGATGGGAGGTCTTCGCGTGGACTCC
>JBILLI010000332.1:0-8032 GCA_044376155.1 Polyangiales bacterium | reverse complement strand
GGGATCGGCCTCGGACTTCGCGCGCCGCTGCTCGACGATCTCCTGCAGCGCGCGCCGAACTGTCTCCAATGGCTCGAGGTCTCTCCCGAGAACCACCTCGGTCGCGGCGGGTTCTTTCAGCACATGCTGGCGCGCGCCGCGGCCCGGTGGCCCCTCATCACGCACGGGCTCACGCTCAACGTCGGCGACCCCGACCCCCTCGACCCCGCGTGGATGCGTGAGCTCCGCGCGTTCCTCGAGGCCGCGAAGACCCCGTGGCACAGCGACCACCTCTGCTTCGGCGCCATCGACGACGCGCACCTGCAGGACCTCCTCCCCATCCCCTTCACCCGCGCGATGGTGCCCCGGGTGGTCGACCGCGTGCGCCGCATTGAAGACGCGCTGGGGATGCCCTTCGCGGTCGAGAACGTGTCCTGGTACGCGCACCCCGGCGAGGCCGAAATGACCGAGGCGCAGTTCATCACCGAGGTGCTCGGGCGCTGCGACGCGGGGCTGCTGCTCGACGTGAACAACGCCTATGTGAACGCCCGCAACCACGGCGGTGACGCGCGAGACTTCATCGCCGCGATGCCCGCCGAGCGCGTGGTGCAGATCCACGTCGCGGGGCACCTCACCCTCGCCGACGGGATGCGCCTCGACACCCACGGCGAGGCCGTCTGCGACGACGTCTACGAGCTCCTTCGCGTGGCCCTCGCGCGCACCGGCCCGGTGCCCGTGCTGCTGGAGCGCGACCAGAACTTCCCCGCCTTCGACGACCTCTGCACAGAGCTCCGGCGGCTCGACGCGATCTACCGCGAGGCCACGGCGTGAGCGACGACTTCGACGCGCTCGCCCGGTCGCTGCGCCGCGTGTGCCTCGCCCCCGCCGCCGACCCCGCTGACCTCGCGCGGCTCGGCCCGGGGCGCTGGTCCCTGTACCGCGACCTCGTGCGCGGACGCATCGTGGGCGCCCTCGCCGAGGCCCTCCCGCGCACCCGCGACGCCGCCGGCGCAGAACGCTTCGAGGGATGGATCACCCGGTGGCTCGACGCGTCACCCCCGAGCACCCGCTACGTGCGCGAGCTCATGCCGCAGTTCGTGGCGTGGCTCGCGCACCGCGAGACCTCGGACCTCCCCGCGTGCTTCGACGACCTGCTGCGCTACGAGGTCGCGCTGCACGCCGTGGGGCTCGCGCCCGATCCCTCGCCCGAGGCGATCTTCGCCGCGCCCTTCGAGATGCACCGCCCCGCGCGCTTTCACCCCGTGCTGCGCCGCCTCGACCTGCGCTGGCCCGTGCACGTGCGCTTCTGCGAGCGCGAGCCCGTCGTCGCGCCCGCCCCCTGCGCGCTGCTGCTCTACCGCGACGCGCAGCACCTTCGGGCCGAGACCCTGGCGCTGAGCCCGATGGCCGCGCGGGTGCTCGACGCGATGCGCGATGGGTCCGAGGTCACCGCCGCGGTGCAGGGCGCGCTCGCGGCCGAAGACCTCCACGCGGGCGCGGACTTTCTGGAGAGCTTCGCCGACCTGCTCGCGGACCTCATGGAGCGGGGCGTTCTGCTCGGCGCTGCGCCGTGATCGCCGCGCGCAGATCTCCCTGCGCAGCAAGGACATCGGACACATCCGGGAGCGTGCGTGACGCCAGCGCGGCGTGCGCCTCGGGGACCAGCACCGACGCGCCCAGCGCTTCGTCGGCCCGCGCGAGCAGCGCCATCGCCGACCACGTCTGCCCATCGTCGGCGCAGCACCGCCGCCACCCCTGCACCACCGCGTCGAGGCTGCTCCCGCGACCGCGCAGCGCGACGTCCATGCGCAACGCCAGCGCCGCGCCGGACCAGTAGAGCCGGGTGTACGCCCCGCCGCCACGCGCGACCTCGTCGAGCGTGCGACCGCCCGCGGCGCGCGCGCCAGCGTCGAAGCCCCACCGGAGGTTCGCCCACGCCGCGTCCGCGGTGATCATCCCTGCGCGGGCCCGCAGCACCTCCTGGTAGTACGTCGCGAGGCCCTCCCCCAGCCACGCGTCCTCGTCGCGGGTGACGGGCAGCACGAGGTGCACCATCTCGTGCACGGCGATCCACTCGCCCACGAGCGCGTCGGCGTCGGCGTCGCGCCCGACCACGAAGAGCAGCGAGCGCCCGCCCCCGCGGCTCGACAGACCGAACCCCGGCGGCGCCTCGGCCGGCACCGCACGCCCGTCGAGGATCACCTGCACACGCCCCAGGGGCAGCTCCCCGGCGAGGGGCCACACCGCGTCGGCGGCCGCGCGGAGCCACGCCTCGGGCCGCAGCGCACCCGCGTGCAGCGCGCCGACGTCGAACTCGGCCAGCGCGGTCGACACCCGCAGAGGCGCGCGCGACGTGAGCATCAGGTAGCCCTCCCATCCCCGCAGCGACGCGTCCGCGCGCCACACCCCCTCGCCCGCGTCGCGCCACGGCACCACGGCGTGGGTGCCCGCAGGCAGCGCGAGGCGGATCTCGGTCTCGCCCACCGCCGTCGCCGGCAGACGCAACCACGTGCGGTTCGACAGCACCACCCCGTGCGGACCCACCGCCCGACGCCACCCCCGCGCGGAGATGTCGTCGAGCGCGAGCTCGTAGCGCGCGCAGTCCGCCGCGGCGCAGGCCGAGACCCGCAGGCGTGGGCCTTCGAGCGCGGCTTGCACCACGGCGGAGGGCGGGGAGGCCACGGGGAGCGACCGCGCGCAGGCCCCCGAGAGCACACCGAGCAACGCCGCGCAGGCACGGGCAGAGCGTCCCACGAGGGGGTTCTGGTGCATTCCCGCGCCCGCGACAACCTCGAACGGACAGCCCCGGCCGACCGCGCACTGCGCGCCGCCATGGTGGGATTCAAGCCCCGTTGCCCCCCGTACCCGCGAGGATGCATGGCTTGGGTTCACACACGGAGGCGTCGATGAACCGAAACAGCGTGATGATGGGCTTCAGCGCACTGGCGGTGGCCGCGGGTTGCGCGTCGGAGATGCCACCGGCCATGGACGATGAGTCCGTCGACGACGACGGCGCCCGGGGGTCGGGATACTTCCTGCTCCGGCATGACACCCGGACCTGCGACGGCACCTCGTGCGGGGGCTACTGGGTCTCCCCGGTGAACGGCGGCACCGCGCGCTGCGCCGACGGCACCGCCCGGGGCCGTTGCTACGTCGCCGCCATGGACCTCGACGCCCTCGGGCTCTCCGACGAGGCCCAGGCCGCCCTCGCCCGCGACGCCGTGACCCCCGACGACGCCCCGCGGATCATCGTGCGCGGCAGCATCGCCCCCGCGGCTACGCACACCGACGGCGTCTTCGTGGCCCGCGAGGTCTGGCGCGCGAGCACCCCCGTCGCCCTCAGCGGCGCGGTCGTGCACGTCGCGGCCGCGGGTGACTCGCTCACCCTCTCACGGCTGAACTCCCCGTTGAGCGAGCGCATCACCGACCTCGACACCGCCGACTCGGGCCTCTCCCCCGAGGTCTGCGCCGAAGCGCGGCGGGCGTCACGGGCGCCCCAGGGGATCCTCGCCGTGGGGCTCCACGCCTTTGGCAGCGACGCGCAGGGCGGCGCCACGCCGACCTTTCACACCACGCAGGTGTTCCATCGCGTGATGGACGACGACGACGTGATGCCCGTGCGCTCGGCCATGCTCCCGCCGCCGCTCATCACGCCCTGACCCCTCAGGGTGCGCCGACCCCTCGCGGGCGCACCACGAAGGGCCCCACCTCCACCGGCCCCTCACCCTCTTGTGACAGAAGCGCTTGCAGCCCAAGGAGTTCGCGCGCCTCAGGGCTGCGCGCGAGGGCGTGCACGAGGCTCGCCCGGGCCTCGGCGCGGGCGCCGCGCGCGGCGAAGAACAGCGTGTCGTTGTAGCGCCGCCAGAGGACCATCTCCGCGACCTTCACCTCGCGATCGCTGCCAGGCTCGGCGGCCACGCGTCGCTCCAGCGCGTCGAGGGCGGCGAAGTGGGCGGGCGCGGTGGCGCGCACCGCGGCGAGGGTCGTGGGCTCGCCCCGCACCTCGGCGCTGAGCCCCCGGGGGATCTCGTAGGTCACCGCCGCGGCGCCTCCCCAGGGGTGCACCTCGGCGTGCACCGGACGCTGCGTCGCGAGGCCCGCGAGCTCGGTCACCTGCGGCGCGCCGTGGGCGAGAAAGTCGCGCACCAGCGGGAGCAGCTCGGGGTCCCGCGCGAGCAGCGCGTTGGTCGCGCCGGGGTACGAGAGAAAGGGCGCGGGCACCACTGTGACGTCGGGCCGCTCGCCCTCCACGAGCATCGCGTAGCGCGCGCGAAAGACCACGTCGGGCGAGTACAGCACCAGCACCGACCGCGGCGGCAGCGGCGCGAGGAGCGCGTCCACCGCGAGCTCGGGCACATACCCCCGGTCCGCGCGGGTGGCGGCGAAGCTCTGCGGCACGAGCCACAAGGGCGCGAGCGCGGGCAGCGCGACGAGCAGGGCCACGAGCCCGAGGCGCGCGCCGGGGGTGGGTCCTTCGGGATGGGGCGGAGACGCCCGCACGACGCGCCACACCGTCGCGGTGAAGCCCGCGGTGAGCACGCCCAGGGCGGCGGCGGAGACCGCGAGGTAGCCCGCGGCGTCGGGGTTGCCGCGGATGAATCCCAGCAGCACCCGCGCGGCCGAGGGGATCACCACCGCGAGCGCCAGGGCGCCCAGCGCGCGTGTGGTCGCGGGCGCGCGGTCGCGACGACGAAGGAGCAACAGCCCGCCGCCGATGGCCGCGAGGAGCCCGACGGGGCTCACCGATCCGCCGAGCACCTCCACGAGGTCGGCCGCGCGCACCGACCAGGGCTCCGGCGCGAAGCTCCCGACGTTGCCCTGAAAGGCCTTGGCGGTGACGGTCCACACCATGTCACCCGCGGTGCGCACGCGGATCATGCTCGCGGCCGCGCGGTCCCGCAGCGGCAGCAGCGCGTAGGGGATCATCGAGAGCGCGCCCAGCGCTCCCCACACGAGCAACGCCCGCGCGCGCCCCTCGCGCTCCCGCAGCCGCGGGATCAGGGCCAGCAGCGCCAGCGGCGCGGTGGTGACGGCGATGAAGGTGTGGTTCGTGCCCGCCAGTCCCAGCAACAGCACCGCGAGGCGCGCGCGCGGCGCGGGACGTCCCGGCGCGCTCACCGCCGCGAGGAGCATGCACGCGAGGGCCCCCGCGAGGGCGTAGACCTCCCCCCGCGTGGCCTGTCGAAACACCGCGGGCCCGAGCACCCCGGTGAGAGACGCCGAGAGGGCCAGCGCGGGCGCGAGCCACACCGCCCGGGGGTCGTGGTCCTCGGGATCCTCGGGGCGAATCGCTGCCGTCGCGAGGGAGAGGGCGACCTCGAAGACCGCGCGTCCGGCCACGGCCACGAGAACGCCCCCGAGGAGCGAGACCCGCATCGCGAGGGTGCCCACGGGGAGCAGCGCGGCCACCGAGGCGAGCGCGACGAAGAGGGGGTGCCCGGGGGGGTGGGTCACGCCCAGCAGCGCGCCCGACGACGACAGCTCCGGCGCGTCGTAGAAGCCCATGGAGTCCGACGCCCCGAGGGCCGTGGCGAGCAGCGGGAGCGCGAAGGAGAGCGCGCGGCAGAGGGCGACGGGGTCGGCGGGGCGCACGGTGCGCGGGAGAGTACACGCACTCCCCGCGCACACGCGCTTGAGTCGCCACCGCGGGAGGGGATAGCGTGCGCCCCACGGCCATGAAGATCCACGCACGCACGCTCCTGCTCCCGCTGCTCCTGGGGACCGCCGCCTGCGGCGCCTCGCAGGCGAACCGCACGGTCTACCGCTACACGGGCAACGACCCCGCGACGATGACCGACGTCGACATCGCGCCCGGGGTGATGCCCGGCAACGAGAGCTTCACCGGGAGCTATCACTCGCAGCAGATCGGCGACCTCTTCCTGGAGCAGACGGGCGACAACGTCGTGGGCGAGTACGCCTACGACCGCGCCAACTGCCGCGCCACGGGGCACCTCGAGGGCAGCGCCCAGGGCAACCTCCTGCGCTTCACCTGGACCGAGAGTCAGGCCGCCTGCGGTCGCCTCGCCCCGCTCCGCGGCCGCGGGTACTTCCTCTTCTGGATGGACTCCGCGGGCAACGGCCGCGTCAACGGCCGGTGGGGCAGCGACGACCAGGAGAGCAGCGGCGGCCCGTGGTCGGGCTTTCGCGACCGCGTGCGGCGCCAGCCCGGCGAGGCCCGCCCCGCCGCCGCGGGACCGACGGGCGAAGGCGTCTTCAACGACTCCCCCACCACGTCCCCCTCGGGCGGCACCAGCACCGCCGCGCCGCGCTGACCTCACCCCTCGCGGATCATCAACGCCCGCAACGCGTTCTGATCGTCCGCCGACGGCATCCCCCATCCCCGCTCGTAGCCAAAGACCTCGCGCGCGGCGCTTGAACGCATCCCGTCGAGGATGTCGAAGCGGTCGAGCGAGACCAGCGCGGGGTGGGCCTCGCCGCAGGCCTGTCCCAACGAGAGCATCTCCTTGCGCAGGGTGAGCAGGTAGTTCGCGAGGCGCGCGGACTTCAGCGTCGGGTCGAGCCCGCCCACGAGCCACTCGCGCTGCGTCGCGACCCCGGTGGGGCAGTTGCCGGTGTGGCACTCCTGCGCCTGGATGCACCCGATGGAGAGCATCGCCTCCCGCGCCACGTTGACCATGTCGCAGCCGAGGGCCAGGGCGAGCATCGACTGCTGGGGGAAGCCCAGCTTGCCCGAGCCGATGAAGGCCACGCGCTCGTGCATCCCGCGGGCGGCGAAGGCCTTGTAGACCGACGCGAAGCCGAGCTTGAAGGGCAGCGCGACGTGGTCGGAGAACACCAGCGGGGCCGCGCCGGTGCCGCCCTCGCCGCCGTCGATGGTGATGAAGTCGGGCGCCCGTCCCGAGGTGTCCATGAGCCGCGCGAGCTCGTGCCAGAACTCCATCTCGCCCACGGCCGACTTGATGCCCACGGGGAGGCCCGTGGCGTCGGCGATGCGCTCGATGAAGTCCAGCATCGACTCGACGTCGTGAAAGGCCGTATGGGCCGCGGGGGAGATGCAGTCCTGCCCGAGCGGGATGAGTCGGATCTTGGCGATCTCAGGGGTGATCTTGGCGGCCGGGAGCACGCCCCCGAGGCCGGGCTTGGCGCCCTGCGAGAGCTTGATCTCGATGGCCCGCACGTTGGCCGACGCGACCGACTCGAGCATGCGCTCCAGGGAGAATCCGCCCTTCGCGTCGCGCGCGCCGAAGTACCCCGTGCCGATCTGCCAGATGAGGTCCCCGCCGTGCCGGTGATGGTCGCTGATGCCGCCCTCCCCCGTGTTCTGCATCGCGCCGGCGATCTTGACCCCGCGGTTGATGGCCTCCACCGCCGCGCGCGAGAGCGAGCCGTAGCTCATCGCCGAGGTGTTCACGATGGAGCCCGGGCGAAAGGCCTTCTTGCGGCCGCGCCACCCGCCGAGGACCTTCGCGCCAGGACAGGCGTAGGTCGGGTCGTACCCGGGGGTGCCCGCGACCGGCGCGCTGCGCGGAAAGGTCGACTGACGGATCACGAGGTAGCCCGGTGTGAGCTCCATGTCGTTGTCGGAGCCGAAGCCGAAGTAGTTGTTCTCCTTCTTCGACGACGCGTAGATCCAGCGGCGCTGGTCGCGGGAGAAGGGGCGCTCCTCGTCGTTGGAGGTGACGATGTACTGCCGCATCGGGGGGCCGACGGTCTCGAAGAGGTAGCGAAAGCGTCCCAGGATGGGGAAGTTCGCGATGATCGCGTGCTTGCGCTGCCTGCGGTCGAGGACCGCGAGGAGGAGCAACAGCGTGACCACGACCCCGACGACGGTGAGCGCGTGCATGGCGAATGGACTACCAGAGAACCGCGCGTCACGGCGACGCGGGTGAGCGCGTCGGGCGGGGCGACAGAAAGTGCGCGCGCAGGTGCGACCACTCGTGGGGCTCGGTCTCCCACTCGGCGTAGATCGCGATGCCATCGGGCGCCCGGCTCGTCGGGGCGCTTGTTCTCAGGGCGAGATCGCGACACGTGGCCCCCGTCCCCGTCCCTTCCCCCGCCTCGGGTTCACCTCGGGACACATCTCCGAGAACGG
>JBILLI010000331.1:0-8036 GCA_044376155.1 Polyangiales bacterium | reverse complement strand
TGTTGAGGTACTGCGTGCGGGTGAGCCGTCGCATCACCGCCGCCGGGGGCTCGAAGGGCACCGCGACGACGGGCACATCAGCGGCCGGGGTCGCCGCATCGGCGGGCGCCTCGGACTTGCCGCACGATACCGCCAGCAGCGGCAGGAGCACGAGCGATCGGAGCCAGGTCACGGGGTCCTCCGTTGGTAGGTCACACGAGCCGACACGGGGCGGGTGCCCGCGAGCATCGCGGCCACGGTGGTGTCGGGGTCGTTGAGCAGGTGCTTGCGCGCGAAGGCCAGGGCGTAGGTGCCGACGATGGGCGTCTGATCGGCGTCGGGGATGTTCATGCACGCGCCCAGGGCGAAGTACTGGTGACAGCCGCCCTGCACGTCGATCCAGGTGAGGTCGGCGCCGGTGGCGGTCATGAACTGCGCGTCGGCGCCCACGGGGTCATCGCTGCCGCTCATCGAGAAGAGCGGCGCGCGCACCGGGCTGTGACCCGTGGGGCCGAACCAGTCGCGCTGGATGCTCCCCGCCATCGGGATGCCCGCGACGAAGCGCGGATCGCCGACGCCCATGTCAAAGACCGCGAGCTGCTCGGGCGAGCACCCGCCGGCCGAGGCGCACCGCTCGCGCACGAGGGCGCCGTCCCAGCGCGCGCCGAGCGCGGCCCAGACCGTGTGGCACCCCGCGGAGTGCCCCGAGAGCACCGCGCGCTGGGCGTTCGCGAGGCCGCGCAGGGGGTGATCCATCGGGAGCGAGCCGAGGGCGTCGAGGGCCGCGCTCACGTCGAGCACGCGGGTGTAGCGCATCGACGCGGGCAGGGGGTTGGGCGTGTCGGTGAGGGTGTTGCCCACGTGGTCCGGCGCGATGGCGAGCCACCCGTGCGACGCGAAGTGCCGCATGAGGAACGCGCTGGTGGGACCGAAGCCCTGATGCCCGTGCGTGTACACGTGCACGGGGTAGCCGCCCGGGTGCACGGCCGCCGCGGGCGGCGCGTCGGTGAGCGACACCATGTCGCGAAAGATCAGCGCGTAGGTCGGGTGCGCGCCCTCACGCGCCAGCGTCGGGTACCACGCGTGCAGCGGGATCGTGCGCGGCGTGGAGCTCCCGCGCGGGGTGTAGGTGTACGTCCAGCGGCGGTAGCCCACGCGAAACCTCCCCGGCTGGTCGACGGGCCAGGTGAGCGGATCGCGGGGCGGCGTCTCGACGACATCCACTGCGTCGACCGCCGCGGGCGCGTCGTTGGGCAGCGCCGCGTCGACGCTCGCCGCGACGTCGGTCGTCTGCGCGTCCTGGGGCGCAGGGGCAGGGTTCGAGGAGCACCCCGCGAGGAGCGCGAGGGTGAGCGGGGTCACGGTGCGCATGGGGTGTTCTGGCGCATCATCCCGGCGTGTTGAACTTCGGTCAACCCGCGCGGACGCATCGTCGCGGGGGCACGAGACATCCAACCGGGCGATGAAAGCCACGGTCGCGCCGCTCCTGCTGATGATCGGTTGTCGCAGCGCGGCCGTAGCCCCGACCCCGCCACCTCCGCCGTCGCACCGCGATGTGCCCGCTACGCCCCGCGACGCATCGCGCGCGGCTCTCCCGGCCGCGCCGGTCGACGCGCTGCCGCCGCCCTACGCCACGAAGGTGAACGAGAACCCCGCGCGCCTGGTGCAGCGGACCGCGACGGAGGCTCCCGCAGCTCCCCCAGGATTGCGCGTGACCCTCTGGGCGCGAGACATCGGCGAGGTGCGCACGGTCGCGCAGGCCCCCACGGGTGAGGTCTTCGCGGCCCTGCGCACCGGCGAGGTCAAGGTCTTCGAGGACCGCGACCACGACGGCGTCGCCGACGACCGCTGGACCTTCGCGCGCAACCTCGAGCTCCCCTTCGGCCTCGCGTTTCGCGGGGAGAACGAGCTCTACGTCGCCGCCACGAGCGCCCTCTGGCGCTTCACGCGTCGCCCCGGACAGCGCGCCCCCGACGGCGCCCCGACGCGGGTGATCCCGCTCCCGGGTCACGGGTACCACCAGCACTGGACCCGCAACGTGGCGGTCTCGCCCGACGGCGCGCATGTGTTCGTGTCGGTGGGGTCCGAGACCAACGTCGACCCCGAGCCCGATCCCCGTGCGGCCATCGTGCGGGTCGGCGCCGACGGCACCGGGATGACCGTCTTCGCCCGCGGTCTGCGCAACCCCGTGGGCCTCGCCTTCGCGCCCGACGGACGTCTCTTCGCCGCGGTGAACGAGCGCGACGAGCTGGGCGACGACCTCCCGCCCGACTACCTCACCTCGGTGGTCGAGGGCGCGCACTACGGCTGGCCCTACGCGTACTGGGGCTCCCACGAGGACCCCCGGCGCCGCGGCGAGCGCCCCGACATCGTCGCGCGGGCGAGGGTGCCCGACGTCTCTCTCGGCGCCCACAGTGCGCCCATCTCCGTGGTGTTCCCGCGGCGCGGGGCGTTGAACATCCCGTCGGGCGACGCGCTGGTGAGCCTGCACGGGTCGTGGAACCGCGCGCGGCACGCGGGCTACAAGGTCGTGCGGGTGCGCTTTCGCGACGGCGTGGCGCAGGGTGCGCCCGAGGATTTTCTCACGGGCTGGCTCCGCCCCGACGGCGTGGCGTGGGGACGTCCCGCGGGGATGTGTGAGCTCGCCGACGGGTCTCTCCTCGTGGTGGACGACTGGGATCAGTCCCTCTGGCGCGTCGCGCGCTGAGCGCTCACTCGCAGCCCGCGGCGTCGTCGGCCGGCACCCCGGGCACGCCCCGCAGCCACGTGCGCAGAAAACACCCGAGATCCCGCCGCGGGGGCTGCGTCTGGAACACCGCTTCGTGGCCGTCTTCGATGGCGTCACCCGGGTATTGCCGCACCACCATGGTGAAGCCATTGCGATTGTTCGACACCGAACCATCTCGCCGCGCGCGGTCGTTCAGCGGCAACAACGCGCCGAGGGAGGTGAACTGCGGGAGGGCCGCGTCGCGCACGGGGCCCGCGAGGTCGAGGCCGAAGGAGAGGCTCGTGGCCTGCGCCACCGGCGGGGGGATGTAGCGGTCGACGATCCCCTGCATCATCAGCACGTGGCGGGGCGCGGTGCGGGCGATGTGCCGTCCGTAGGAGGCGACGTCGGCCGCCTCCATCGCCCACTCCAGGATCGACAGCGCGGGATCATCCGCCTGCAGCGTGCCCGCGGGGTAGCGCAGGAGCATCTCCGCGGCGGCGCGCACGGGCAGGGGGCGCTCTTTGTACATCACGTTGCCGATCCAGCTCCCGCCCGCGCCCGAGAGCATGAGGGCGGTGAAGCGGGGTTGTTCGGCCACCGCGAGGGGCGCGATGGAGGCCCCCATGCTGTGACCGAACAGCGCGATGCGCCCCGCGTCGAAGCGGGCCTCGCCGTTGGGGGCCACGGCGCCCTCGCAGTCGGCGATGTTCAGCCGCACGCGCTCCAGGGCATCGGCGAGGAGCACGGTCTCGAGGGCCGACTGCCGCACGTTGTCGCGCATCGCGCGGAGGTTGCCGAAGTTGTAGACCAGGAACTGCTCGTCGCCGCCCGACACGTTGCGCGGGCCGCCGTGGGGACCATCCCAGGAGATCCCCGCGACGCCCTCGCGGGCGAAGTCGCGACCGAGGCCCGTGCCGGGTTCCAGGGGCATCCCGTTGGCGCCGCGCACCCCGCGGTCCACCAGCGGACGGTCACCTCCTGCGCCTGTCCGCACGAAGACCGTGATGGGGTATCCCCCAGCGGGCATCGCGCGCCGTGGGATCGTGACCACCACCCGCGAGCGCTCCCGGCGCTGCTCGGTGAGGCCGCCGTCGTCGGCGATGGCCCACTCGCCCTGGGTGATGAACGGGGGCGTGCCCTGCTGGTAGCTCGGCACCATCATCTCGCCCGCGTACACGCAGAAGTCGGGGAAGACCTCGGCGCGGGTGAACCCTCCGGGCGTGAGGCTCACGCGCGGGCGCATGACCTCCACCGCGCGGGAGAAATCCCGCCGCGCGTCGCCCGTGCGAAACACCGCGAGGGCCGAGATCGCCGTGGCGGGGACCTGCGCGCGGGCGAGGGTGCGGAGGGCGTCGCGGTAGGCGGTGAACGCGCGCGCCGAGAGCCCCTCGGGGCGCGTTCCTTGAGAGATCGCGAGGAGTCGCCGGTCCATCGCGAGGGCGACGTTGTTGCCTGTGCGCACGCGCCGGGTGACCACGGCGGCGTAGGTGCGGTTCGCGTCGAGGGGAATGCCCGCCACCGGCAGCAGCGCGAGCAACCGTGGCGCACCACCGGGGGAGGCCTCGCGGCGAAAGGTCACGGTGACGGGGACGCGCGCGCGGCCGGCGTCGTCGCCCTCCACCGGGGTGAGAAAGACCGTGGCCGTCTCGGTCACACTGCCCGGCACGTCGGGGAGCGAGCTCGGGTCGAGGTCGGCGGTGGTGGTGAAGTAGATCCCCGATGAGACCCCGAAGCCATCGCGGGCCTCGGCCATGCGGATCATGTTCGTGAGGTAGGGGGCGCTGGCGTCGTTGGGGAAGCCCTGCAGCGAGATGCGTCCGTCGTCGCCCCGGCGGTGCTCACTCGGGAGCGGGGCGTCGTAGAAATCGCCCGTGAAATCCATGCGGGCCGAGGGGCCTGCGGTGGGGTCTTCGACCTTCGGGCCTTCGTCGCACGCGCCGAGCAGCAGCGCGAGGGTCCACCAGGGGCGCATGGGGCCGAGCATCGCACGGGGCGCCGGGGGATGCCCAAACTACGCTGGTCTCTGGGCGAATGGGCGACACGTAACCCCCATCCCCGGCCCTTCCCCCGCTTCGGGGGAAGGGTGGAGAGCCGCTGGCGGTGCGACGGTCCACGCGAAGGGAGGACGGACGGTGTGAGGCGAAATACGTTGCACCCCAGCCGTCTCGAGACGATTGGACCATTCCTGAGACCGTGGCTCTCCACCCTTCCCCCGAAGCGGGGGAAGGGCCGGGGTAGGGGGCCAAGCGCCGCGAACTCACCAAGAGAACAGACGTACTTCGGAGCTGTGTGCCGCGGTGAACCCGAGGCGGGGGAAGGGGGTGGACTTCGCGGGCAGGGCGCCGGGGGATGCGCGGTCGCAACGTTGACAACCCGGCGCGAGAAGGAATACGCACCCGCCGTGGAACCGCGGCTTCGTCTGTGCTCCGCGCCCGTGCTCCGGGCGCTGCTGGTGGTGGGCGCGCTGCTCGGGGGCTGCACCAGCGACCCCGAGTACCCCAACTGCGAGAACGACCGTCACTGCCAGCGGGACAACCGCCGGGAGTTCTGCGTCAACCGCCACTGCCAGCAGTGCCGGAGCACCACCGACTGCGGGTCCGAGCAGACCTGCCTGCGCGGACGCTGCGTCGCGGGGGTCAACGCCTGCGACGGCGACAACGACTGCCTGGTGAACCAGCTCTGTGAGAACCACCGCTGCGTCGCCCGCCCCGAGTGCGACGCCACGCGCGCGTGTGGCACCGGGCGCCACTGCGAGACCGGCCGCTGCGTCGCCGACCCCACCGAGGACCAGGACCCGGTCGAGAACCGCGGCCCCCAGTGCAACCTCGAGCCGCCGCACTTCGAGTTCGACGACACCCAGCTCTCCGAGTCCACCCGCGCCGTGCTGCAGCGCGCCTCGGAGTGCATCCAGCGCGAGCGCACCTCGCGCTACGTGCTCATCGGTCGGTGCGACCCCCGGGGCGCCACCGAGTACAACCTTGCCCTGGGCGAGCGCCGCGCGCGCATCGTGCAGCGGTACCTCATCTCCCTCGGGGTGCTCCCCGATCGCCTGGCCGTGAGCTCCGAGGGCTCCGAGGGCGCCACGGGCACCGACGAGGCGGGGTGGCGTGAAGACCGCCGCGTGGACTTCCGGCTGCGGCAGTGAAGGAGCGGCGAATGCAGCGCGCATTGAAGCGACAGGGACTCTTCCTCGCGGTGTTGGGCCTCGTGGGCCAGGGGTGCTGGGTGACCTCCAGCGAGTTCGACCACACCCGGTCGGCGATGGAGGCGCGCATCCACGGGCTGGAGTCCAACGACCAGCAGCGGCGGCAGCAGCTGAACCAGGCCGTCGAGAACGCCACCACGCAGGTGCGCACGCTCAACGAGCAGCTGGAGCAGGCGCGCACGCAGACGCGCAACCTCGCCGACCTCGGGTCGCGCTTCGAGGCGATGGAGGAGCGCCTGCGCACCATCACCGGCGCCCTCGACGAGCTGCGCCACCAGCTCGACGAGACGGCCACTGCGCGCGGGCAGATCACCACCCGCGTCGACGCCGTGGAGCGCCGCCTGGGCATCACCGCGCTGGTCGACGCGTCGCAGATCCCGCAAGACAACCAGCAGCTGTTGACCATGGCCCGCAGCGCCTTCGACGGGCGTGACTTCGCCCGCGCGCGCTTCCTCGCCAGCGCCCTGCTCCAGCGCGCCCCGCAGGACCCCTTCGCGGATGACGCGCAGCTCATCGTGGCCCGCGCGCACCTCGCGGAGAACCGCGCGGCCACGGCGGTGCAGGAGCTCAACCGGCTGCTCCAGACCTACCCCAGCGCCGACGCCGTGCCCGACGCGCTGTCGACGCTCTCGGAGGCCTTCTTGAACCTCCGCATGTGCACCGAGGCGCAGCGCACGCTCCGACTGCTCTCCGAGCGGCACGCGCGTACCCCCGCCGGGACCGACGCGCGCCGTCGCCTCGACCAGGTCCGCGCGCTGCCCCGGGAGGCCTGCAGCAACTGATGTCGCGGGTGTTGAGCACCGCCGCGGCGCGCTACACCCTCGCGGAGAAGCTCGGCGAGGGCACCCTCTCGGAGGTCTGGCGCGCCACTCAGGAGCGCGGGCGCCGCGACGTCGCGGTGAAGGTCCTCAAGCCCTCGGTGGCGCCATCGTCCCAGCTCGGTCAGCGCTTTCTCCGCGAGGGCGCGCTGCTCGCGGGGCTGTCGCACCAGAACGTGCCGCACATCTACGACGCGGGCGACGACGACGAGGGCCGTCCCTTTCTCGTGATGGAGCTCGTTCAGGGGCTCAGCCTCGCCGCGCTCCGCGCGCGCTCCCCGGGGGCGGCGCTCCCCGCCGATGTCTCGGTCATCGTCGCGCTGCGGGCCGCGCGGGCGCTGGAGTACATCCATCTCCGCGGGGTGGTGCACCGCGACGTCAAGCCCGGCAACGTGCTGCTGGGTCACGACGGCGCGGTGAAGCTCGCGGATTTTGGCCTCGCCCGAAGCGCCGACGAGTCGACCACCGAGAGCCTCGGGGGCGTGGGCACGCCGGCGTACATGTCCCCCGAGCAGGTGCTCGGCGACCGCCTCGACTTTCGCTCCGACCTCTTCTCCTTCGGGATCATGCTCTACGAGCTGCTCACCGGCCGCCGTCCCTTTGAAGAAGAGACCTCGCGCACGGTGATGCAGAAGATCCGGCTTGATCGCTACGTGCCGCCGCGCGCGGTGAAGCGCGACGTGCCCCCGGCCCTGGAGCGCGTGCTCGCGCGGTGTCTGGAGAAGGTCCCGGCCCACCGCTACCCCGCCACGGGGATGCTCTGCGACGACCTCGCGGCCTTCCTCGCGTCGCGCGGTGTGGCCAGCCACGAGGCGCGGCTGGTGGGCTACCTCGCCGACGTGGGCGCGGTCTCCCCCGAGGCCGCGCGCGACTCCCTCCGCGCCGTGCCCAGCGCGTGGATGCGCGCCACCGACCGCGCCGCCCCGCTGCGTCGCTTCGCGTACACCCAGCTCGCCGCGGGCGCCGCGCTGAGCGTCGCGCTGCTGGGCCTGGAGGCCTCGCGGGTGCGCAAGCAAGAGGCCGCGCCCCTGCCCGGTCCGCGCGCCGCGGGGGTCACGGGCGTGGGCTTTCTGCGCGTGCTCGCGCGCCCCTGGGCCGAGGTCAGCGTCGACGGGATCACCGTCGACACCACGCCCACCGCGCGCGCCATTCCGCTCGCGCCAGGCCCCCATTTCGTGCGCCTGCGCAACCCCGCCTACGCCCCCGAGGACCGCGAGGTGCAGGTCACCGCCGACGGCACCGTCTGGGTCGACGTCGACCTCCAGCGCGCGGAGGCCCCCCGTGCGGAGTAGCCCCGCTCTCGTCGCGGCCCTCGCGCTCACCG
>JBILLI010000018.1:0-26077 GCA_044376155.1 Polyangiales bacterium | reverse complement strand
GAACTGCTCGCCGAGCACGTCGAGCTCCTGGGATTTCTCCGCCAGCGACTGCCGCGCGCGCACGGCGTCAGACTCGGCCACCCGCAGCGCCTCGCGCAGCCGCGCGGCCTCGGCGGCCTCGCGCTGCAGGGCAGCATCGAGGGCGCGCAGGGCGTCGTCCTTCGCGGCGAGCTCGGCGCGCGCGGACCGCAGGGCGTCGTCCTTCACGGTGAGCTCGGCGCGCAGGGTGTGCTCCCGCTGCGCCTGGAGGTCGTGCAGCGCGCGCACCTGCGCCTCGAACTGCAGCACCACGGCGTCGAGGCTCGCCCTCAGCGCGACCGACCACGGGGACTCTTCACGCGACACGGGTCACCTCAGGCGAAGTAGGGCGCGAGGTTGAGGGTTTGCTCGCTGACCTCGCCGTCAGCCCGCACGAAGCGCAGCGCGAGGGTGGTGGGCGAGGTGGGGCACACGAGGAGCTGGCCCGTGACCTCGGGCGGGAGGTCGGGGCGCACGGAGATCACCCGCGGGTCGCTGGCGACCATGCGTCCAGGCTCGAACTCCTTGGCGAGGCGCAGGGGCTTCTGGCCGTTCCACGGGCCGAAATCGACGAAGGCGTCGGCGCCGGGGGCGGGCGTCGCGCCCATGGGGATGAGCGCGTGAAAGCGCGGGGGGAATCCCCGGAGGTCGCCCACGAAGTACGAGAAGCCCTGCGCGGCCCGCACGAGGTGCACGTCGCGGTTGGCGATGCGCAGCGCGCCGAGGGCCACGGCGGTCTTCGGCGAGACGCCCACCACCTCGGCCCCGCGCTCCAGCCGCGAGGGGGTCTCGAAGAGCACAACCCCTTGCGGCGCAGAGGGATCGCCCGGGTGCCAGACCTTCAGCGCGGGCACCCCGAGGGCCTGCGCGAGGGCGCGCTCGACGTACTCCCCCCGCGACGAGTTGCCCGCGAGCAGGATCACCACGTCGTGCGCGCGCCACGCCGCGGCGCCGTCGTCGGACGTCGCGCCGGGGGTCCACGGGGTCGACGCGATCATGTTGGCGAGGCGCTTCGCGCCGTCGCGAATGCGCTCCTCGAGGTGCGCGGCGAGCTTCTTCTGCACGCCCTCGACGTCGGTGCCGAGGGACTCGAGGGAGACCTCGCTCTCGTCGAGGCGCCGCGCGGAGAGGCTCGGGAGTCGCGCGATCTCGTTGGCGCGCTTGAACTTCACGCGCTCGAGGCCGAGCTCCTTCTCGAAGCGCACCTTGTTCTGCCGCGCGGCGAGGGAGCGCTTGTAGAGCTGCGGCGCGCGCGCGAGGCGGTTCTCGGGCACGGTCACCGGCCGCTGCATGGGGACCTCCTTGGCCTCCATCTCGGGCAGGTGCGCCTCGTGCTGGTGGGTGAGCCACACGAGCTCGTGGGTGAGGTAGTCGCCGCCGAGGTGATCGTCGCCGGCGACCTGCAGGGTCTCGATGACCGAGCTGCACCCCGAGGCGCGCTCCTCGTCGGGGGTGGCGGGGCGGTAGCGCCCGCAGGCGATGTCGAGGGTGCCGCCGCCGAAGTCGAAGACCGCGAAGCGCAGCTCGTTGTGCTTCGCGAGGAGGGCCTCGAAGGCCGGGTGCGCGGCGAGCTCGGGGCACACCTCGGCGGCGTAGGCCTCGGGCTCGGTGGCGACGAGTTCGACGTGGAGCTCCGCGTCGGCGATGCCTTCGGGGATGGCCAGGGTGATCCCCGCGCGGAGCTCGGTGACCAGGAGCTCCCTCGCGCGCTCGTCGAACTCCGCGGGCTGGGTGAGGTAGTAGCGGAGAAAGACCTCTTGCCCCGGGCGGTTGATGGCGCGGCTCAGGAGGTAGCCGTAGGTGCGAATGAGCGCGCGCACCCGGGGCTCGTCGAGGAGAAAGTCCGCGCGCTTCTCGCGGTCCCGGAGCTGCGGCGGCAGGTCGAGGACCATCACCCGCTCGGGCAGGGACTTGAGCTCGGTGACCACCGCGTTGGGGAACTCGCTCATGCGCTCGCGCGCGGCGTGAGAGGCCTGCACCACGCGCAGGAGGTTGGGGAAGCGCGGTCCTCCCGGCGCGATGGCCGACCAGAGTCTCTCGTGGTCGTCGATGAGCAGCACCGTGGGGTTCTCGGCGGGGCTCGCGTGCGCGTCGGGCGCGGCGCCGAGGCGCATGAGCGCGCGAAAGCCCTTGTGCGAGAAGGCCGCGACGGTGGCCGTGGTGCCGAAATCAATCCCCACGCCCGACAGCCGACGGAACGACGGGAGCACCGGCCGCGGGTCGCGCAGGCGCAGGGGCACATCGCGGGACCACGTGAGGCAGAGGGGCACCTCGAAGGGCGCCGCCGCGCGCTCCAGCGCGTGGGTGAGGGTGAGGGTGACGGGCAGGTCCATGCCCTCGGGGGGGATGCGGTCGAGGAGCGCGGGGTTCGACGTGTCGAGGGAGAGCTCGGTGTAGCTCCGACGGCCGCCTGCGCGGCGCGAGCTGTCTTCCCACAGCACGTCGTCGGGGGTGTGCGTGTGCTGCCAGTTGTGCGCGAGGCTCACCGGCCGCGGGTCGAGGGTGACGCCTTCGAGGTCGGTGCGGAGCCAGTCGACGAGGAGTCGCAGACGCCAGCGCCCGGTGCCGACCCAGAAGCCCTCCTCGGGGTTCTGCAGGTCGAAGAGCTTGCGCTCGGGGGCGTTCACCAGCAGCGAGTCGGTGGCCTCGCGGAGGTCGAAGGCGTCGATGACCGGGCCCTGCTCCAGGGCCACGAGCTCGGCGCGAAGGAGCTGCACGGGGGCGTCGCGGTGCGAGAGCGCGAGGCCCAGGGCGACGGCGGTCCCGGCGCGGGCGCGCAGGTCGGCGACGGGGCAACGCAGGGTGAGCGAGAAGGCGCCGTGCGCGTCGGGGGTGACCTCGGCGGAGGCGCCCAGGGCCACGCCCTCGACCGCGAGTCGCGCGGTGCAGGGGCCCATCGCGATGCCCTCGGCGCGGAGCACGAGCTCGCCCCGGGCGTGGCTGGCGAAGAGGGGCAGCGTGAGGCGGTGAAAGCCACGGAGGGGGACCGTGGGGGCGATGACGAAGGTCGTCCCGTCGTTCTCGCGAAACTCCACGGCGAGGGAGAACGCGTCGACGCGGAGGCGGTGATCGGACTCCATGGAACGGCGTCTCCTCCTGCGGTCCCGGTGCTGCGGGCGCGGAAGCTATCACGTCTGCTCCGAGGCGCCTCCCGGTTCTTGACGTGTCGGCGTGGCGTTCTACTTTCCGCCGCACCGCGCCGGGTACCGAGTCGTCCATCCGGGCGCGCTGAGAGGCGATAAGGGAACGTGATGCTTCGACGAGACGGGCTTGTTCTGGTGTGCGCCCTGATGGGCCTGGGGTGCAACGCGCGCGCGGGCGGCGGGGGCGGCGGCCCCATCATTCCGACCGATGACACGGGCGGCATGATGATGGGGACCGACGCGGCCACGCCTCCCGCCGACAACGGCGGCGTGGCGATGGATACGGGCGCGACCGCCAACGACACCGGCACCAGCGCCTGCGCCGCCCCGCGGATGATGTGCGGTGCGATCTGCGTCGACCCGCGCAGCGACCCGACGAACTGCGGCGGCTGCGGCACGATGTGCCCGAGCGGACAGACCTGCAACAACGGCCGCTGCGAGGCGCCGATGATCGTCTGCAACGCGCCCCGCCTGCTCTGCGCGGGCAGCTGCGTGAACCCCGCCACCGACTCGGAGAACTGCGGCGCGTGCGGCGTGCGCTGCGGCTCGATGCAGGCCTGCCTCAACAGCACCTGCATGAACATCACCGCGTGCAACGCGCCGCGGATGATGTGCGGCGCCGAGTGCGTCGACACGACCACCGACAACCAGAACTGCGGCGCCTGCGGGCGCGCGTGCAGCGCGGGGCAGCTCTGCACCAACGGCACCTGCACCTGCGCGTGCGCGCCGGGCCTCACCTGCTGCGGCGCGAGCTGCGTGGCCGTGGCCACGAGCAACCAGCACTGCGGCCGTTGCGACAACGCCTGCACCGGCGCGGCGATGTGCACCAGCGGCCAGTGCGTGACCCCGGGGCCCACGTGCACCTCGCCGCAGATCGCGTGCGGGTCGACCTGCGTGAACCCGACGAACGACAGCAACAACTGCGGCGGCTGCGGGCGCATCTGCGCGGGGGGGCAGAGCTGCGTGGGCGGTTCGTGTCAGGCGGCGCAACGTGACTTCGGTCGGGCGTGCACGATGGACACGAACTGTCCTGGCACCGGCAGTCGCTGCCTGACGGATCCGAACTTCTTCCCCGATGGATACTGCAGCGGAGCGTGCATCGATAGCAACGACTGCATGCCCAACGGGGTCTGCCTGACGATCCAGGGCATCTCCGGCAACTTCTGCTTCCGTACGTGCACCTCCTCCACCAACTGTCGCAGCGGCCACAGTTGCGCGACGCTGCAAGACGGCACGAGGGTCTGCGCGCCGGAGTGACCGCACGGCAGCCGGGTTTGCAACCTGCTCGCCGGTTGAATCTCTGGGAGTCTCCCCAGTGACCGCGCGACATGCGGACCGAATCCGGTGTTGCGCTTCATCCCGAACCTGAGACATTCAGTCGGGTGCAGTCTGCCTTTCCTCCTTCCCCGCGACGAGTGATCGTTCAAAGGCAGGCCGCCCTCTGGCTCGCGCTGCAAGCGTGCGGGGGTGGATGCAACCCGAGCCTGTGTTGCGCGTGCTCGATGCGGGGCTGTCCGCCAGCGACGTCCCTCGCGCAGACCTGCCGTCCGATCAACAGCTTCTCGATGATGCGACGGTGAGCCCGATGTCTGACGCGGTGCGCGAGGATCTCGGCGTGACCGACGCCTGCGCCAGCATCGACGACCCCGCAGCTTGTGGAAACGCTTGTCGCTGTTGCCCGTCGGTCGAAGGGGGTGTCGCCGTCTGTCAGAGCGGAGCGTGTGGCATTGCTTGCGCCGCGGGACGGGTCGAGCGCGATGGACAGTGCGTGGTGGTAGAGGCTCCCCGCCCTGCCCATCCACTGTCCACGTCCTATGTGACGACCCCGCGCCCGCAGCTGCGCTGGCGACTGCCGCCGGGTGTTGACGGGGCTGAAGTTGAGCTCTGCACGAGACGGGACTGTGCGGCCCCCGCGCAGGTCCTGACCGTCGTAGGGAGCAATGTCGAGGTCTCGCAACCTCTTGCGGCGGGCACCTGGTTCTGGAGGCTGCGTGGTCGTGTCGGAGCCGTTGTTGGGACACAACCTTCGGCCGTCTGGCAGTTCACGGTCGCGGGTGGCTCGTCGCGGGGCGTTGCTCTCGCTGGACCCATCGACCTGGATGGGGATGCTCGCGCTGACCTCGTGGTGGGGGCGCCGAGCGCCGCGAATGGGAGCGGGCGGGTCTGGGTCCACCGAGGTGCTGACCTCGCCGAACCGGGAGACCTGCGCCAGGCGGTCAATTCCATCGGGCTTCGACCCGATGAGTTGTTTGTGGAGAATCTGCACGCCGCGGGAGACATCAACGGTGATGGATACGGGGATCTCGCGGTGCTCAGCACGAACAGGACGGGCACTGGGAGGGTGCTGCTGTACTTTGGTGGGCCGATGGGGCTTCGAAGCACCCCGGAGCAGACCTGGGACTTGAGCAACGAGTCTGCGCGGGTGGGTACAGTCTTGCGCGCCGCTGACTTCGACGGTGACGGCTTTCACGATCTCGTGGTGGGCATCGCAAGTGCGTCCGGAGATCGCTGCCAGTTGCGTGTCGCAAGCGGCGGCAGTGGCGGGCTGGCCTTGAACTCCGCGCGGGTGGTGCAGCTCCCGCTGACCTGTCCGGAAGGGGCGCTCAGCGGAGCAGTCATGGGGGACGCCGATCAGGATGGCTTTCCCGACCTCATCGTGACCGGCGCGGATCAGGGGCGCGCGCTGGTGTTGGTCCTGCGTGGAGGGTCGGCTGGACTGGCGATGAGCGCGCTGACCCGATGGGCGAATCCGGTTCCGATGGGTCCAACCCTCTTCAACCCGATGACGGCGCTGGCGGCGGGGGACGTCTCAGGCGACGGCCGGATCGACGGCCTGCTGCAGACGCGGATCCGAACGCTGACCGGTCCGGCGCAATTTGTGACAACCATTCTTGATCGCTGGCACGAGGGAGAGATGGCACTGCCGATGCCGCTCGCGTCGAGGTTCGCCTCGGCGGTGATCGCGCTTGCAGACTACACGGGTGATGCGATCGCGGACTACGTCGAGGGGGACCGCGCCGCCGACGGAGGCTCTGGCGTCGTGAACATCTATGCAGGCCGCGCGGGAGGGCCCGCCTCCACGCCGACGCGAATGATCCGCGCACCATCACCGGACGTGATCGGCTTCGGCGCCACGCTGGCACAGTGATTTCCCCCGCGCCGCGATGGTCCCGCGCGCTGTTGCTCGACGCGTTCTCCGAGCGTCGGGTGGCCGTGGGCGCCAACGTGGCGCTGCTCTCGGTGCTCTCCCTGCGCGCGCTGCGCGAGCCCCTCGGCGACCCCGACGCGTGGTGGATCGCCGCTGCCGGGCGTGAGCTCCTCACCTCCCGCCACATCCCCGACGTCAACCGCTGGTCCAGCGTGCACCCGAACGACCCCTGGGTCTTTCACGAGTGGCTGCTCTCGCCGCTCTACGCCTTCGCGGCGCGCACCGGCGGCAGCGCGCTGCTCGCGCTCCTCGGGGTGGGCGCGGGGTTCGCCACCGTCGCCGCGCTGCTGTTCGCGCACCGTCGCGCGGGCGTGCGCGACGACACCGCGGCGTGGACGCTCTTCGCCGCGCTGCTCGCGCTGCAGTCCTGCGTGGTGTCGCCGCGACCGGGCTACGCGCTGCTCGCGCTCCCGCTGCTCACCCTCGCGCTCACCCGCGCGCGGCCCTTCACCCCTGGGATCAGCGCGGCGCTGGTCGCGCTCACGGCGGCGTGGAGCAACGCGCACGGGAGCTTTCCCCTGGCGCTGCTCATCGTGGGCGCCTCGGTGCTAGCAGCCCCGCGGCCAGAGGCGCCGCGCCGCGCGCTGACCCTCGCGCTCTGCGCACTGGTCACGCTGGTGAACCCCTTTGGGGCGGACCTGCATCGCCTCGTGCTGCGCTACCTCCTCGGGGGCGACCCGATGGCCGCGGTGCTCCGCGCCGAGGTGCTGGAGTTTCAGCCCCTGTGGCGCTGGCCCGCGCCCTTCGCGAACCCGTGGGTGCTGCTCGCGAACCTCGGGGTCGCCGCCCTCGCCCTGCACGCGCTGCGCGACCGCGCGCGCCGGGCCGACGCGCTGCTCGCGCTGCTGCTCGTGGCCCTCGGGGTGATGCAGGCGAGGCACCTGGCGCTCGCGGCGCTGATGGGCCTCGCGCTGCTCGCGCCGCACCTTGATGCGCTGCGCGGGGAACGTCCGCGGTGGGCGCTCCCCACGCTCCCTCGGCTGCTCGCGGTCCCTGCGGTGCTGGCGGCGCTCCTCGCGGCGACCGCGCCACGGGACCACGTCGCCCATGAGGTCGGCGGCGCCGCGCTCCCCGCGCTCACGCGGGAGCTCGGCGACGCGCGCGTGTGGGTGCCCTTCGACGCGACCGGGAGGTTCCTCTGGTGCGCCCGCGGGCAGGGCGATGCGAGGCTCCTCTTCGACGCGCGCAACGACTGCCACCGCGCGGCGGTCGCCCGAGACGCCCTCGCGCTGGAGCGCGCCCAGGGTGAGCTCTGCCGGGTGCTCGCGCGGCGCTCGCTGAACGTGGTCCTGGCACCGACGGATCACCCTGCGCTGCAGGGGGTCTTGCGATGTGCGGGGTGGAGGGTGACGGGAGTCGAGGGCGGGTGGGCGCGGGCTTCGCGGTGACCGCGCGGGGTCAGCCGCCGATCATCGGGCAGACCTGTCCGGTCTCCGGGTGCACGCGCCCCGGGTGATCCTTGCAGTAGTTGCGCGGGCCGCGGCGCCGCGGGGTGCCCGGGGCGGGCTCGGCCACCGTGGGGACCACCGGCGGAGGCGCCGCCGCCACGCTCGCGTCTTCGGCCGCAGGAGGGGCCGGCGGAGCGCCCGCGTCAACCTCCGCGGGGGGAGCCGGAGCAGCGCCGCCATCGTCCGTCGCGGGCGCCGGTGCGCCGCCGTCGTCCGTCGTCGGCATCGGCTCGACGGAAGGGTTGGGCACCGCGACCGCGCCCCCGTCAACGTCGACGGGCACCGGCGTCGGCGTCACCGGCGTGGTCGGGGTCGCCGAGGCGCCAGCGTCTTGCCCGCGGTTGGTGAGGCGCTTGATCAACTGACAGCCCATGGGCGACGACAGCACACACAGCATCGCCATCGCCCGCATCGCGTTCCGCATCATCGCCGGCACGCTAACAGCGTCGTCGCGCGCGCCGCAAGGGAGCGCGCGTCGTCGGGGCAGGGGCGGGAGGAGGGAGCGCGGCGCCGCGCGGGGCGCTGCGCGAGGAAGGGTCAGCGGCAGGTGGAGCCGGTCATGTCGCTCACGCAGGTCGTGCCCGCGCAGCAGTCGTTGCCGCCCGGCAGGCAGAAGCCTCCGCGCTGCTGGCAGCGACACGTCCCCATGGTCGACCCCATGGGGCGCTCGCACTGCATCGCGCCGCAGCACTCGAGCGCGTTCATGCACGACTGCCCATCGCGGCGGCACACGCAGTTGCCGCCGCTGCAGGTGCTCTGCCCGCAGCAGTCCGAGCCGCGGGTGCAGCTGACCGCGGTCGCCGTCATGGTGAGCGCCGGGTAGCGGCAGCACGTGTTGGTCCCGCCCGGCTGCGCGCCGCAGAGGAAGCCGCCGCAGCACATGCCGCCGTCGGGCGACGACATCGTGTTGCACTGGTCACCCGGCGCGAGGCAGCCCGGCGCGAGGCAGCGCCCGCTGCGGCACTCAAGGCCCGAGCAGCAGCCCTCGTTGCTGGTGCACGCCTCAAGGTTCTGCGAGCACGCGCAGGTGCCCGCGCCGGTGGTCTGCCCCATCGGGCGCTGACAGCGCGCGCCGCCGCAGCAGTCGTTGTCGTTGGAGCAGGTCTCCTCACGACGGCGGCAGATGCACCGGCCGCCCGTACAGAGCATCGCCCCGCAGCAGTCTCGCGCCACCGTGCACACCGCGTTCTGGCCGCGGCAGCAGAAGGTGCCGCCCGGCTGCGCGCCGCAGGCGTAGTCCCCGCAGCAGGTGCTCGCGCCCTGCGTGCAGCTCTGACCCGGCTGGATGCACATCCCGCCGTCGCCCACGGCGCCGTCACGGCCAGGGCCGGTGCCGCCGTCGCCGCCGCCCATGCCCCCGCCGCCCCCGCCGTCACCGCCGCCGCTGCCGTCGAGGCCTGGGAGGCTCGCGTCGAGGCCCGTGCCCGCGTCCATCTGCTGCGGGCGGCACGCGCCGTCGCGGCAGGCGAGGCCCATGCAGCACTCCTCGGTCTGCTGACACGCCGCGCCCTGCGCCTGACACGCGCACTGACCGCTGCGGCACATCATGTAGCCGCAGCAGTCGAGGTCACCGGTGCAGCCCTCGCCCGCCTGCACGCAGCAGCGCTGCGTGGAGATAATCTGGCGGCACTGCCCGTTGCAGCAGGGGGATCCCGCGCCCGGCATGCACACCGCGCCGCGCGGCGTGCAGGAGTTGCAGAACCCGCCGATGCAGCTCAGCCCGTTGCAGCAATCGGTGTTGCTGTCGCACGCCGAGCCGCGGTTCTGGCAGGTGCAGCGCCCACCCGTGCACGACATGCGGCCGCAGCAGTCCGAGCCCGTGGCGCAGGTCCCGTTGGCCGCGGCGCAGGCGCAGCGCCCGCCGGTGCAGGCCGCGCCGTTGCAGCAGTCGCTGCCGCTCGTGCAGGCGCCGCCCGCGCTGTTGCAGCATCGACCGGTGGTGGGCGACGAGGGCGTGCCCGTGCACGAGAGCGAGCCGCAGCACGAGGGGCCGCCCGACATGCACGCGGCGCCCGCGTTGATGCACATCGCGCCCATCATCTGGCAGCGCCCGCCGGTGCAGGTCAGGGGCGACATGCAGTCGGAGTTGCTGGTGCAGGGGCCGTTCGCCGTCTGCTGCGCGCAGCGCCCGCTGCGGCAGGTGGTGTTGCCGCAGCACTGCGTGTCGTTGGTGCACGAACCACCGCTGGCCGCGCAGCAGCGGTCGGTGCCGTTGGCGTCGGCGCAGGTGGTGCCCGAGGCGCAGCCCGGCATTCCCCCCGGCGTGCAGGGCGAGCCCGGAGGCAACGGGCCGACCCCGTTGGTGCACTGCGACGAGTTGCAGGTCAGGCCCATGCAGCAGTCGCCCGAGCCGCTGCACGCGGCGCCGTTGGCCGAGCAGGAGCGGCACAGGCCGCCGACGCAGGTGAGCGCGGAGTTCGAGCAGCGGTCCATGTCGCAGCAGCGCTGGCCGTCGGCGCCGCACACGGTGCTCGTGGCGCGGCACACGTTCGACATGCAGGTGAAGCCGGCCTCGCACGCGCTGCGGCCGCAGCAGGGCTCGCCGCTGCCGCCGCAGGAGGTCATGCCCATGCCGGGTCGGCACACGCTGCTGGTGCACGTCAGCCCCGCGTTGCAGGCCGAGGTGCCGCAGCAGGCCTCGCCGTCGCCGCCGCAGGCGCCGGTCATGCCGCCGCCACCGCCCGGGGTGCCGCCGCCGCCGCCCGGGGTGCCGCCACCACCAGAACCCGCGTCGGAGCCCGGGGTGCCGCCGCCGCCGCCGCTGGCGGTCTCGCACGTGCCACCGTTGCAGGTCCCGCCGGGGTTGCAGGCCACGGAGCCGCAGCAGGGCTGCCCGATGGCGCCGCAGGGGGCCGGAGTGCCGCCGCCGCCGCCGCCGGGGGTGCCGCCGCCGCCGCCGCTGCTGCTCATCTGGCACACGCCGCCGGTGCAGGTGAGGCCGGAGTTGCAGGCCGCGCCGCCGCAGCAGGTCTCGCCGTTGGCGCCGCAGCTCACCGCGCCCATCGCGCAGGTGCCGCCATTGCACACCAGGCCCGGGTTGCAGGCCGTGCCGCCGCAGCAGGTCTCGCCGGTGTTGCCGCAGCTCCCGCCGCCCGCGCCCGCGTCGGTGCCGGGGGTCACGATGGGCGAGCGGCAGGTGCCGCCGGAGCAGGCGAGGCCCGGGTTGCAGGCCGTGCCGCAGCACATCTGTCCGTCGCCGCCGCAGGCCGCGGGGGCGGGGTTGCAGAAGCCCGTGTCGCAGGTGAGGCCGGGGTTGCAGGAGTTGCCCGTGCAGCACATCTGCAGCCGGTCGCCGCAGGGCGCCGGGGTGGTGCACACCTCGCCCACGCAGGCGAGCGAGCCGGAGCAGCTCGAACCCGGGCAGCAGGGCTGCGACGAGCCGCCACAGGCCGCGCACCTCCCCGCCGTGCAGGTGAAGCCCGCCTGGCAGATGTCACCCGCGCAGCACGCCTGGGCGCTGCCGCCGCAGGCCGTGGGCGTGGCCTGGCACTGCCCGCCGACGCAGGTGGTGCCGTCGCAGCACTCGGCGCTCGACTCGCAGCGACCGCCGCTGGCGTTGCAGCAGCGACCGCCGCTGCAGCTCATGCCGTCGCAGCACTCGTTGGAGCCCGTGCACGCCGCCGAGGGCAGGGAGCAGCAGGCGCCCTCGCGGCAGTCGAGGCCGCGCTCGCACGCGGTGCCGCCGCAGCACCGCTGGGTGGCCTGCCCGCAGCGACCGGGTTCGGGCGCGGCGTCGATGTCGGGCACGTCCGACGAAGGCGGCACGAAGTCATCGACGAAGAAGGGGATGTCCTTCTTGCCACCGCCCGCGCCGGCATCGTCGGCCGCGCGACCGCTCGCGCAGGCGAAGAGTGAGTAGGACGCGAGCAGGATCACGCACGCTCGCAAGACATTATTTCGCATGGCCGCTCCTGTGGGGGAGGTTGCCTCATGTACACCGGGGCGGTCCAGCGCGGGCGCGACGCCCGTCGTGTGGGGATCTTGTGACCAGCGCCGCACGCCTTGCGGCGACGCACGCGAAGGGGGCACAGTGCACGCCCGATGCGCACGCCCGCGACGATTCTCAGCCTCGTGTGCTCGGCGGCGCTCGTCGCGGGGTGCGGGCGCGCCGCGGCGCCGGAGCGCGACAGCGGGGTGCTGCGCCCCGAGCGCGCGAGCTTCGACCGAGACCCCTCGGTCACCTACCTCTGCGACCTGCCCGCGCCTGACCTCGCGCGCGTGGGGTATCCCTACGGCTTCTGCGTGCGTCGCTTCGGTGCGGTGCGCGCGGCGCGGGTGATGGCCTTCGCGCCCAACGGCGACCTCTTCGTGTCGTCGCCCTCGACCCGCACCCCGGGTGGCGCGCCGCCCGGCGCCGGGCAGATCGTGGTGCTCGCTGATGACAATCGCGACGGCGTGGCCGACGCGCCCGTGGAATTCGCGGGCGGCGTGACCGACGTGCACGGCCTGCTCTTCGCCGACGACTGGCTCTATTTCACGACCAACGACGGGGTGTTTCGGCTGCGGTACACCGCCGGGCAGCGCCGCGCCGAGGGGCGCGCCGAGCGCGTCGCCGACCTCACGAACCTCAACTCCGCGCAGCGCTGGACGCACGGTCTCGCGCGCGCCGCCGACGGCACCATCTACGTCTCCGTGGGGCAGTACGGCGCCTACGTGTGCGGCGGCCCGCCCGAGACCCGCGCGGGCGCGGTGTACCGGCTCGTCCCGGGGGAGCTGCGCCCTCGCGCTGTGAGCTACGGTCATCGCAACCCGCTGTACCTCCGCTGCGACCCCGCCGGCACGACCTGCTACGCCGCCGAGCTCAGCGACGACTCCTGGGACCCGAGCACGGGCACCCTCGGCCGCGAGAAGCTGGTGGTGATCCGTGACCGCGAAGACTACGGCTACCCTTGCTGCGCGGGCCGCGCGTCAGGGGCGCCGCCGGGGCGCCGCGTGAACTACGACTGCGCGCCGGTGGTCGAGGAGCTTCGCTCCTGGCCCCTGCACGACACCCCCTTCGGGATGGACTTCGAGCGCGGCCGCTGGCCCGCGCCGTATCGCAACGGGTTCTTCGTGGCGCTGCACGGAGAGTTCACGACGTGGCGCAACACCAAGGTGGTGTGGAGTCCCCTCGACGCGCAGGGCCGCCCCACGGGCGAGTGGCAGGATTTTCTCCTCGGCTTCGGCACGTCGGGCGAAGGCGTGCAGGGACGCGTCACCGACGTGGTCTTTCACGCCGACGGGCGGCTCTTCATCGCCGACGACCAGGCCGGCGCGATCTACTGGATGGCCCCCGAGACGCTCCCGCAGCCGACCCCGTGAGCGCGCGATCTCCTTGCGCCGCAAGGGGATCAGATGCGCAACACGAGCTCCGCGATGGCGCCCTGGAACAGCGGCACGTCGCGACAGACGCCGCCCGAGCACACGCGCCCGCCCGGGGTCATGCCGCCGAAGACGCGCACGAAGTTCGAGATGGTGAAGTTCCACCGCACCTCGGCGGAGGGGTACAGCGTGGGCAGCAGCGCGCCCTCCGAGGAGCCCAGCGCGCGGTCGAAGAACCCGCGATCGCCCACCGCCCGGGCGGTGTTGTCCCATCGCAGCATCGCCGAGACCACGAGGGGCAGGCCGTGGGACCATGACACCATCAGGCCCCCGCGAGAGGTGGCGAAGATCCCGCGCTCGTTGTCGGTCAGCGAAGAGCCCCCCGTGATGCGGTCGAAGGTGAAGTTGCGCTCGAAGCGGTGGTCCAGCCGGATCTCCAGCGAGTCGTTGGCCCCCACCGGGAACGCGTAGTCGATGTCGAACTGAATCGACTCGTGCTTGATGTCGCCGGCCTCGAAGCCCGGCGCGACGCGCCCGTCGGTGCGCTCGGTGCCCGCGTGAAACTCTCGCCGAAAGCCCGCGGTCGCGAGGAGGTTGAAGTCACCGCTGGCGACGCGCGTGGCCGAGGCGCCGCCGATCCCGGCCGCGGTGATGTTCGCGCCGCCTGCCTGACCGCCCGCGGGCGCCGCGGGCCGTCGCCCACCGTCACCCTCTGCGGGGGACGACGCGGCCTGCGGGGTCAGCACCGGGCGGGAGCGACGGCGCACGGCGAAGTAGCTGTGGGTGGTGATGTACCCATGCTCGGCGTCCCAGGGGTCGAGAAAGTTCCCCACGGGGTCGGTGGTCTCGGCCCAGCCGTAGAGCACGGAGTTCAACGAGAAGATCCACGGCGAGCCGCTGGCGTTGTAGTCCAGGCGCAGGCGCGCGCCGCGGGTGTTGGCGTTGGTGAACACCCGCTGGTCATCGCGCTCGAGCGACGGCGCGGTGCTGTAGATCCTCCCCACGTCCCGCGGGGTGACGTTGGAGCTCTCCGTCGGCGCGATGAGGTAGTGGGTGTAGTCCTTCCACTCCGCGAGCAGCGTGAAGCGCCCGAGGGTCACCTGCACCGCGGCGAAGATCGCGCGGCCGTAGCGCTCCATCGACGGCGGCAGCGAGCGGTCTCGCGACGCGCGGCCCTCGCGCTGGGTGCGGCGGAGCACGTTGGCCTCGAGGTACAGCGAGAGGTCGCCGCCGAAGAGCGACGCGGCCTCCATGCGCCACCCCGCGACGTCGACGTCGTCTTGCCGGTTGCCCTCATCAATGCGCTCGAACATCGCGCGCACCACGTGCCCGCTGACCTCGACCTCCTCGTCGGGTCCCACCCGCGCGGCCACGGCGCCGCCCACGAGGAGGTCGCGCGGGTCGTCGAAGGTGCCCAGCGAAATCGGGTCGAGGTTCTGCGGGTTCGAGTAGCCGCCGAAGGCCCGCAGGGTCATGCGACCGCGCTCGTACTCGAAGCGCCCGCCGCGCAGCGTGGTGTCGAGGCCGATGGGGTCGACCTTGCGGAACGACAGCGCCACGCCGCGGCCGAAGACCTGGTAGAAATCTCCGAGCTCGAGGGTGAGCCCGCGTCGCTGGTAGCGCAGCGAGAGGCGCTCCGGGAGAACGCTGTCGAGGATGTTGTCGCCCTCGCCGCGCCCGCTGCGGTCACGGCCCGTGCCGCCCGGGCGCAGGTCCCAGTTGAGGTAGCAGAGCGCGGCCTCGTTGGGGGCGCAGGTGGTGTCGTGGCCGAAGGGCACGAAGCCGTCGATGCGGAGATACAACCGCCACGGCGTCGCGAGCGCGCTCACATCGAGGCGCTCGGTGAGCGAGCCGAAGTTGTCGTCACGGAGGTTGGTGTCGAAGTTCTGCCCGCGGTAGCGCCCGACGGTGGTGCTGGTGAGCGAGAACGAGGTGGGGCCGAGGCCCGGCAGGCGCGCCACCAGCCCCTGCGCCGACGCGCCCGTCGGAGCGAGGAGGAGCGCGGCGAGCAGGGCGGTGAGGCGAGAGGGGCGCACGTGCAGTGGGGCGGGCGCGGCGGAGGGAGATCAGCCGTTGGGGTTCGCGAGCACGTCGTCGATGTGCCCGCGAATGCGCGAGAGACCCGTCTCGGAGCCGTACTCCTGCGCGCGAATGCGGCCGCGGCGGTCGATGACGATGTTCGCCGGGAACGCGCCGCGGGGGTAGTAGATCCCCATCACGTTCGTGGGGTCCATGAGCACGGGCATGGTCAAGCTGTAGCGGTTGACCCAGGTGTTGCAGAAGCTCGGCGTGATCGCGCGGTAGTTCGCGTCCTGCACGAGCACCATCACGATGCGCACGCCCATGCCCTCGTAGCGACGCACGATCTCGGCCTCGATCTGCCGCGCCTCCATCTGACAGGGCACGCACCACCCCGCCGACACCGTGACCACGGTGACCGCGCTGGAGAAGAAGTCGGGCTGGTCGAAGCGCCAGGTGGCCTCGTCGCCCTGGCGGTTGCACGCCGTGAGGCCGAAGGGCTCGAAGAGCGCCCCGATGCGCGCGCCGTAGGGGCCCGCGGGGTAGGTCGCCATGGTCATTCCGCCCGCGTCGGTGGGCGCGGCGCCCGCGTCGACGGGGGTGCTGACAACGTCGGCGACCGTGACCACATCGGCCACGGCACCCGCGTCGGCGCCGGTGTTGGTGGTGCCCGAGCTGCCACAACCCGCGAGCGCGAACGCGACCACCATCGAACCAGTGATGAACCTCATGGAACCGCTCCTCACGTCAAACAAGGTTTGCACGCGACCGCGCACGCGATGCGTGAACACACTCTCTCACATGCCCGTCGCGTTGGAAACGCAGATGCCCGCCGTCGCCGAGCTCATTCGGCAGGTGTGCCCCGCGGGGCAGCTCATCCCTGCCGCGGCGCAGTTCACCGGGGTGCAGTACCCGTTGTTGAACGTGGTCGTGCGCCCCATGCCGAGCTGGTAGGTCTTGCGGCAGAAGAACCCCGGGCGGCAGTCGGTGTTCGCGGTGCACTCCTTGAGGCACAGGCCGAGGTCACCGCGGGTGAGGGTGCCGTTGGGGAAGCACACCGCGTCGTTGGGGCAGTTCGCCTGCGGCAGCTCACGCTCGGGCCAGAGGGTGCTGGAGTTGTACCCCTGCGGGAGGATGCAGCGGCTGATGCACATGCCCCCGCCGACCCAACCCGTGGGGACCGGGCGGCCGTTGGAGTCGAAGTTGTTCTCGGCGAAGCAGAGGTTCGACGGGCAGCGGGTCTCGGTGGAGATCATCGGGTCGTTGGGCGCCCGGCAGGGCGCGCCGAAGGCGGCCCCGGTGGAGGGCATCGACGCGCGCTCGCAGCGGTTGCTGCCGGGGTTGCAGGTCGTGCCGTCGATGCAGCTCTCGGCGGTGCACACGGGGATGCACACGCGGAGCATGGTGAGCTGCGAGACGAGCTGACAGGTGAAGCCCGGGCGCTCGCAGTCGATGCCGTTCACGCACACGCGCTGGCAGAGCCGCCGGGGGTTCGCGGTGGTCGCCGGGGTGCAGTACCCGTCGGCGGGCGCTTCGCCGCCGAGGACGCAGTCGTCGTCGCGGGTGCACTCGCGGTTGCACTGCCCGCCGGGCACCCCCGACTCGGCCTCGGTGCGGCAGGTGAGGCCCTCTTCGCACTCGGCGTTGCTCGCGCACGCGCTGTAGATGGGCTGCGGTGCGCGCATGGGGCGCCCCCGATCGGCCGCGGGCACGTCGGCCGGACCGTTGTCGGCAGGGGTCGCCGGCACATCGGCGCTCATCACCACATCGACCGGGTTTCCCGCGTCGTTGGGGGTGGGGGTGGAGGAGCAGGCGCCCAGGGCCGAGGCGGCCAGGGCGAAGGCGAAGAAAAAGCGAGAGGACCGACCCATCACAGCGGGCACTATCGTAGTTCGCCCGGTGGCGCAACCGCGGGGCACATGCGCAGGGGGTGAATCTTTTGGCCGCGCAGGCGGTATCATCGCTCGCCGTGATGAACCGACGCACCTTCGCCTCGATGTGCATGATGATCCCCTCGGTGATGCTCACCGCGCCGCCGTCCTTCGGGGCGGTGGGCTCCGAGGCGCCGGAGTTCGCGCTCCCGGCCGCGCCGGGCGGGTCGTTCAGCGGGCGCTTTCGCCTCGTGGACCACCTGCGGCGCAAGCCCGTGGTGGTGCTCTTCTGGGCGACCTGGTGCCAGCCGTGCCTGCAGGAACTCCCGGTGTATCAAGCGCTCTACCAGCGCTACGGCGGGCGGCTGATGGTCGTGGGCATCTCGATGGACGGCCCCGACACGGTCTCCGAGGCGGGCGCGCGGGCGCGGCAGATGGGGCTCACCTTCCCCATCGTGACCGACCTGCAGACCGAGGTGGTCGCGGTGTACAACACCCGCCGCGCGGCGCCGTTCTCGGTGTGGATCGACCGTCAGGGGATCATCGCCCGCGAGCGCGAGGGCTTCTCGATGTCGGAGCAGCCGGCGATTCAGGCGGGCATCGCGAACCTCGTGGCGGGGCGGCCCGTCGACCGCTGAGACCCGCCACGACGGCGAGCGCTCAGTTCTCGGCGGGGGCTTCGGCGGGCTTGGCGGCGCCGTCGGAGGGGAACGTGCGGATCTCGCCGCGGGCGCGGCGGGCGATGTCGTCCCAGTCGGCCTGGTGGTGCCGCGCGAGGCCGTACACGTGGCCCGGGCGGTGCTCGCTCACGATGGCCGTGAGGGCGCGCATGATCTTCGCGGCGATGTCGCCGTCGGCGGGGTCGCCCGCGCGCGACTGCAGACCGCGGGTCTCGGCCGTCACGGCCTCGATGTAGAGGCGGAGCAGCGGCGCGTCCATCGAGGGCGCCTCCTGCGAGATCCAGCGGACCTCCTCGCGGAGCTTCTCGAGCGAGTCGTGCACGAAGCCACCGGCCGCAGCGGCGGGCTCGGCGCGCTCGGCCGACGCGGGGCGGGCCTCGCGGGGCTCCCGGGCGTCTCGCGTCTCGCGGACATCACGGGACCCGTGCGCGTCGCGGTCATCGCGCCAGGTGCGCTCGCGGCGGGCGTCGGGGCGGGCGTCAGGCCGGGCGTCAACGCGGGCCGGGCTCTCGACGCGGGCCGGGCCGTCGACGCGGGCGAGGAAGTCATCGATGCGGCGCGCGGAGTCTTGAAACGAGTCGCGGAGATAGGTCAACAGCTCCCGGAGCTCTCGGTCATTGCCATTGCGGGGACGTTCCATGGTGCAAACCTCACAACGTTGCGGGTAATCAACCCCGGCGCGGCGGCGGCGTGTCCGCATCGGGCGGCGCGGGGCAGCGGCCTTCTACCCGGTGCCCCGGGGCGCCGCAAGCGGGACCCCTTCGGTCCCGTGGCAACGCCCGGCGTTCGTGGTAGAGGCGCGATCCCCCGAGGCCCCCATTGCTCTACGAGATCTATCACCGCTTCTGCGTGGGGCTGCCGTTGGAGCCCGACGCCGCTCAGTCTCTCCGCGCACGCTTTCACGCGCACCTCGGGGTCTCGCCCGACGCCCGCGTCGACGAGGTCTACGCGCGGCTCCGCGACGACCTCCCGCGGCACAAGCGCAACGAGCCCGACCGCCAGCGGTACGAGCTCGCGCTCGAGGCCTTCATCGACGACCTCTGGGCCGTCGACTGCGCGATCGGCGGCGTGAGCGACGGCGACTTCGACCCCTCTCGCGGCTACCTCTTCGTGGGCGTGCGGGTGGAGCAGTTCGAGCGAGTCATTCGCGAAGAGCAGCCCGCGGGGGCCTATCGCCCGCAGTGGCTGAAGAAGGGCGACCTCTCACCGGGGAGTGAGTTCTTGCGCGACCTCGGCCCCGAGGCGAAGAAGCCCGTCGAGCACGCGGGGCGGATGTTCCACCGCGCGCGGCTGATGATCGAGGGCGACGCGCGCACGCGGCTCAAGTCCCTGCCCGTGTCGCGCCAGCGCGAGCCCGACTGGGCCCAGGTGCGCTGGCTCGTGCCGCAGCGCTGATCACCCCATCGCGGCGCGCGCGAGCAGCAGCCACCCCGCGAGCATCGCGAGCCCGCCGATCGGGGTGATCATCCCGAGCTTCGTCACGCCCGTGAGCGCGAGCACGTAGAGGCTCCCGCTGAAGATCACGATGCCCGCGGTGAAGCTCCACCCCGCGCCGTTCACGGCATCGCCCCGCGTGCTCGCCATCGCGCCCACCGCGAGCAGCGCGAGCGCGTGATACATCTGGTAGCGCGCGGCGGTCTCCCAGTGCGCGAGCATGTTCTCCGCGAGGCGGCGCTTGAGGGCGTGCGCCCCGAAGGCCCCCGCGGCCACGGAGACAAACCCGTTGGCCGCGCCCAGCACCGTCCACAGCTTCGACATGGACGCAGACACTTAGTCGCTCTGCGACGCGTCGACGAGGGGCACGGTGGCGTCGGGCAGATCCACCTCGGGCGCGACCTCCACGACGGGCGCCCGCAGCGCGCGCCGCAGCGCGCCCCGCGAGGCGAAGGCGTCGGCCAGGAGCCCCACGAACCACAGCACGGTCAGCGCGTCGCGCCACCGCGGGCGCTGCACGGTGCGCGCGGCCGCGAGCAGCGCGAGCCACAGCAGCGGACCCACCACCAGCACCCCCGCGCCCAGCGGCCACCGCGCCGTGGGCAGGCGCAGCGCGCACACCACCGACGCGCCCACCGTGGCGAGGCCCAGCAGCGCGCCCACCGCGTTGCGACGCGCGCGAGAGAGCCAGAGGACCAGCACCGCCACGAGGAGGGTGAGGCCCCCGAGGCTCCCCCACTGCGCCGCGCGGAGGTGCGATGTCGCGGGGTGCGGGTTCACCGACAGGGGCACGAAGCCCGGCGCGAGGGACTGCAGGATCAACACGAGCGCGCGCCACGCGGCGGAGGCGACGGGGGGCATCGGCGGCGCGCGAGGGGGTCAGGCGTTCTTGAAGATGTCCATCACGTCTTGCAGAAGCTTCAGGGCCTCCGCGCGCGGACGCTGGAACGCGTTGCGGCCCATGATGGACCCGAAGGCGCCGCCCGCGGCGATCTCCTTCACCTCGGCGAGGACCTCGTCGGTGCCCTTGGCCTCGCCGCCCGAGAAGATGATCACGCGCTTGCCGTTGAACGCCGACTGCACGCAGTGCTGCACGCGCTGGGCGAGGGTGGCGATGGGGATCCCGGCCTTCTCGAAGGACTTCTGCGCCTCGGCCTGCGCGATGACCGCCTTGGGGGGCTTGATCTTGATGATGTGCGCGCCGAGCTGCGCGGAGATCTGCGCGGCGTAGCCGCTCACGTCGACGGCCTGCTCGTGCTCCTTGGCGAGGCCCTCGCCGCGGGGGTAGGCCCAGAGCACCACCACGAGGCCCGCGCGCTTGGCCTCGGCGGTGATCTCGCGGAACTGCTCGTACATCACGTTGCGGTCGGCCGAGCCCGGGTAGATCGTGAAGCCGATGCCCAAACATCCGAGGCGCACGGCGTCGTCGACCGAGCCCGTGATCGCCGAGAGGGGCGAGTGGCCCTTCGACAACGAATCACTGTTGTTCAGCTTCAGGATGAGCGGGATCTCCCCCGCGAAGCGGTCGGCCACGGACTCGATGAAGCCCAGCGGCGCCGCGTACGCGTTGCAGCCCGAGTCGATGGCGAGCTGCACGTGGTAGTCGGGGTCGTAGCCCGCGGGGTTCGGCGCGAACGAGCGCGCGGGGCCGTGCTCGAAGCCCTGGTCCACCGGGAGGATCACCATCTTGCCGGTGCCCGCGAGGCGCCCATGATTGAGCAGGCGCGCGAGGTTCGCGCGGGTGCCCGGGTTGTCACTGCCGTACCACGAGAGGATCTGACGGACGCGATCGGTGTGGGCCATGACGATGAGACGCTCCTCCCCGCGGGACATGCGCCGAGAGGGCGTCGCCGCGGCGGGCGAAGGTGTACCCGACCCGCGGCGCGCACCGCAACGGTGTGAAGCGCAAACCATTGCCACCGCCGCGCGGCCGTGCGAAGGGTACGCGCCCGTAGATACGGCTCCGCCCGCGCGGGCGGGCGCTGCGAGGAGAGGGTTTCGCGATGTCAGAGGCAGTGCACGGTGAGGTCGAGGTCGCGGCGAGCCGCGGGGGCCTCTTTCCGAGGCTCGGGTCCGCGTTGGCCCTGGCGCCGCTGGGTGTCTGGACGGTCTGGCACCTCTGGGAGAACCTCTACGTGTGGGCCGGCCGCGACGCCTGGGCCGAGCACGTCACCTCGGTGCAATACACCCAGGACGCGCCGCGCTACGTCGGCAACGCCGCCTCGTCGTGGCTCGTCAGCCTGGTGGTGCTCGGGCCCCTGGTGATCCACACCGTGTGGGGCCTGCGCCGCGTGCGCATGACGAAGCCCAACGGCTACAAGTTCTTCGGCAACGCGAAGTACCTCCTGCAGCGCGCCTCGGCGCTGGGCCTCATGGGCTTCCTCGGGGCGCACATCTTCCTCGCGCGCATCAAGCCGGCCCTCCGCGCGGATGGCACCGGCCACGAAGACTTCTGCGACCTCGCGGGCCACATGCGCCACCACCCACCCACGCTGATGGTCTACACCCTCGGCGTCATCGGCATGGCCTACCACCTCGCCAACGGGGTCTACACCGCGGCGTTCATCAACGGCCTCGCGGCGTCGCCGAAGGCGAGCAAGCAGATGCAGGTCGCGAGCCTCGCGCTCTTCGCGCTGCTCCTGGTCTTCGGCCTCGGCTCGGTCATCGGGATGTACACCCAGGCCACGGCGTTCAACTGCCCCGTCCCCCCCACCTGACCCCTTCCCCCGGTGGCGCCCGCCGTGACCCGCGCGCGCCGCCGCCGCCGTCCGCCCGCCCTCGACACCACTCACGCCCCGTCTTCCTCTGCGCCGCGTCCCTTCCCCGCCCTGCCGCTGGCGCTGCTGGGCGTCGCGCTGCTCTGGTCCGTCGGCGCCTCGGCTGCATGGATCTACGACGACCTCCCCCTCGTCGTTGACACCCCGCGCCCCGCGTCCTTCGACGACGTGCTCGCCGCCCTGCGCAGCGCGCACTGGAACAACCTCCCGTACTACCGCCCGCTCTCCCGCGCGACGCTCGCCCTCGCACGGTTCACCCTCGGCGATGACCCCGCCGCGCTGAAGATTGTCAACGCAGGCTTCATGGTCCTGCTCACATTGTGCACCGACGCGATGCTCCGCGCGCGAGCCTTCGGGCTCCCCCGGGGCGCCGCGCTGATCGGCGCGGTCCTCGTGGGGGTGCACCCCGCGTCGGCGGAGTGTGTGCACGTTGCGACGGGCGGCGCGGAGTCCCTCGCGCACCTCGTCTGCGCGGTGGCCGCGGTGGCGCTGTGGGTGCGTGGATCGCGAGTGCAGCGCGCGGGCGCCGTGGTCCTTTGTGCCGCGGGGATGCTCTTCAAGGAGCAGGCGGTGGTGATCCCCGCGCTCTTCGTCCTCGCCGACGTGCTGTCCCTCGGCGACGAGCCCCCGCGCCGTGATCCCGCCGCCCTCTTCGTCCGCTACGCCCCCGTGGCGCTCGTGGTGCTCGGGTGGTTCGCCCTGCGCGCCCAGGTGCTCACCCACGCCGAGCCCGTGCGCCTCGCCGCGCTGCGCGTGCCCGCGCGGGTGCCGCTGTCGTTCCTGCACACCCTGCACGCGCTCGTCGCGCCCTCGCCGACGCTCACCTACGAGCCCGAGTACACCCTCTCGCGCGCGGTGCCCGGCGCGCTGCTGGCGGTGATCCTCGCGGCCGCCCTCGGGCGTGTCACCCGCGGTCCCGCGGCGGCCTTCGGGGTGGGGTGGGCGCTGCTCGCGGTGCTCCCCACGGCGAACGTGTTCACGCAGGAGACGCACTTCGCCGACCGCTACGCGCTCCTCGCCGCCCCCGGCCTCGCCGCCGCCGTCGCGGCGTGGCTGTCGTCCGCGTGGACCGACCCCGCGCAGCACCACCGTCGCACCGCGGGCGCCGCGGCGGTGGTGATCCTCGCGCTCATTGCCCACGCCCGCGCCGGAGTCTTTCGCGACAACGGCACCTTCTTGCGCCACTGGGCGGCGGTGGAGCCCTCGCCCTTTCGCGCCCTCGCGGCCCTCGGCGAAGAAGCCCGCCGCGCGGGGAGGGACCGCGACGCCATCGCGCCGTGGGAGCGCGCGGTGGCCCTGGAGCCCATTCGCGCGCGCTTTCTGCACCGCCACCTGGGCATGGCCTGGGAGCGCGTGGGCGATCCTTCCGCGGCGGCGCAGGCCTACCGCCGCGCGGTGCGGGCCGATCGTCGGGACGCGTACAGCCGCGACCGGCTCGCGCGCCTCAGCGCTTCGCCCGGCCCTTGAGCAGATCGCCGAGGGTGGCCTTGCCGCTCGCCTGCGCGGTGCTGCGGTAGCCCTCGAAGGCCGCCCGCTCCTCGTCGTCGCGGATCTTGCGCACCGACAGCCGCAGCCGCCCCTCGCCGGTCTCGAGGACCTTGGCGTCGAAGCTCGCGCCCTCGGGGTAGTGCTTGCGCAGGTCGGCGCCACGGGGCAGCCCGAGCTCCGCGCTGGGCACGAGCCCGCGACCGCCGCGACCGCGCGAACCATCGACGGTCACGAAGAGCCCGAAGCTCTCGATCTTCTCCACCGTGACCTTCACGATGGAGCCCACCACCAGGCTCATCCCCTGGGCGATGCCGCCCACCTGCGCGCCGTCGGGGGCGAGGGCGAGCGACACCTTGCGCGTGGCCGCGTCGGCGCTCTTCACCACCACCATCATCGCCTGCCCGACCTCGAGGGACTTCGACGGGTGCTCGTTGCGCTTCGGCAGCTCGGAGACGTGCAGCAGCCCCTCGATGCCCGCGGCGATGCGCACGAAGGCGCCGAAGTCGGCGATGCGCGAGACCGAGCCCGCGAGCACCTTGCCCACCGGCGCGAGCACCGCGAGGGCGCTCCACGGGTCGGCGCTCAGAGCCTTGAGCGACAGGGTGATCTTCACCTCGCCGTCCTTCTCGCGGAGCTCCTTCACGGCCACGTCGACCACGTCGCCGAGCTTGAGCACGTCGCCCGGACGCACCTGCGAGTCGTGCGAGAGCTCGCTGGCGGGGATCAGCCCCTCGGCGCCGCCGAGGTCGATGAAGGCGCCGAAGTCGCGAATGCCCGAGACGGTGCCCTTCACCGCGGCGCCCGGGGCGAGGGTCTTGAGGATCCGCGCCTGCGCCTCCTTCGCCTCAGACTCGACCACCGCGCGGCGCGAGAGCACCACGTTGCGGCCGCCCTCGCGGATCTCGGTCACGCGAAAGCGCAGGGTCTTGCCGACGAACGACTGGGGGTCGGCGACGTAGCGGTTGTCGAGCTGCGAGGTCGGGCAGAACGCGCGCACGGCGTCGATGTGCACCTCGGCGCCGCCCTTGTTCACCGACATCACCTTGCCCTCCACGGCGAGGCCCTGCTCCCGGGCGATCTCGAGGGAGGTGATGTCGCCCTTTTTGCCCAGCGAGCGACCGAGCTTCACGGCGCCTGTGCGGCCGTCGACCTCGATGACGTGCGCGGCGACGGTGTCGCCCACCTTCACCGTGAGAACGCCGTCGGGGCCGGTGAGCTCCTGCGCGTCGATCCACGCCTGGCGCTTCGCGTCGAGCTCCAGGAACACCGACTCGCGCGTGGCCTTCACCACCACGCCCTCGGCGCGGGCGCCCACGCGCAGGTCGGCGCGCTTGGGGGTGCGACCACCCGAAGACTCGAAGAGGGCCGCGAATTCGCTCATGGATCGGTCGTCGCTCATGGTCGCTCCGGTGACGTGGGGCCGCCGCCCTTAGCACGCCCGAAGCGGCGATGGAATGCGATGGGGTTTGTCGCCGTACAACATCCTTGGCAAACTCCCCCGTCGTCGAAAGGAGCCCCGTCCCATGAAGCAGCTCATCGCCCTTGTCGTGGTCTCTGGTCTGTCTGCGCTCCTCGGAGGCTGCCTCGTGCGGTCGCGCCCGGGGGTCTACGTCGCGCCGCGTCCGGTGTACGTGCAGCCGCAGCCCGTATATGTGCAGCCGCAGCCGGTGTACGTGCGCCCGCAGCCGGTGTACGTGCAGCCGCAGCCGGTGGTGCAGGGCTCCATCGTCGTGCAGTGACCCCGCGCGGCCCGAGATCCCCGATGCGGATCGTCGGGCCGCACGCGCACCCTCACCCCTGTCGCGCCAGCCAGGCCGCCAGGGGCTCAAACACCTCAACCTCGGCGTAGCGGGAGATGAAGAGGTCCGCGTGGGCCATGGGGCGCTCGCGGCTCCCGACCTCGAGCAGCGAGCGCTCCGCGGCGCGGCTGCGGGTGTGCGCCGAGCGCGCGGTCTCGGGCGGCACGATGCCGTCGTTGAGGGCGACCACGCTCAGCAGCGGGTTCGTCAGCGCCGCCGCGGCGTCGGTCACGTTCACCCCGCGCACCACGAGGTCGCGAGACTTGATCCACCGGGCGATCTCTTCGTTCACCTGGGGGATGGGGTCCTCGACGGTCTCGACCATCTCGTCGGCGCGGGACATGTCGGTCACCGAGGTGTTCAGGTACACCGACAGCAGCGCAGGCACGCGCGTGAGCAACGGCAGCGCCACCCGCGCCAGGGCCCGCGTGCCGCGGAAGGGCACCTTGCCCACCAGCGTCGGCGACGCGAAGGCCAACGACAGCGCCGGGTGCACCCGCTCCCACCGCAGCGGACCGCCGAACGACACCAACGAACCCAGGTCGCCGGCCCCGCGCACCCCCGCGGTAATGAACATGATCGACGCGCCCAGCGACGCGCCGATGACGTCCACCCGCGACGCCCCGGTCTCGCTGTGGGCGCGCACAAAGCCCAGCGCCGCAGGCACATCGACGAGGCCGAGGTGCGCCAGACCGAAGCGCCGATCACCCGCTCCGTGCAGCGGGCGGCTGCGCCCCTGGGCCCGCAGGTCCACCGACCACACCTCGAAGCCGCGCCACGCGAGGTGCGCCTCCAGCGAGCGCCCCGTGGGGTGAAAGCCGAAGATGAACGAGTTCATCCCGTAGCCCGGCACGATGAGCACCGGGCGCCGCGGCGCGCCGCCCTCGCCGT
>JBILLI010000374.1:0-7284 GCA_044376155.1 Polyangiales bacterium | reverse complement strand
GTGGTGCCCGAAGTCCCTGTGCGCCAATGGGTTCTGTCGCTCCCGTGGGCGCTGCGCCTGCCCGTGGCGAGGGACAGCGCGCTGCTCACGAAGGTCGCGCGGATCTTCTTCGAGGCGATCCGCGAGCACCTGCGCGCGAAGGTCGGCGGGCACGGTCCTGGTGAGCGGGTGGAGGTCGGCGCGATCACCTTCGTGCAGCGGTTCGGTGGGGCGCTGAACTTGAACCCGCACCTGCATGTGCTGGTCGCCGATGGCGCGTTCGTGTGTCCCGAGGATGGGCGCGCACCGCGATTCGTGGCGGCCTCTGCGCCGACGCGCGCCGAACTGGTCGAGGTGCTGCGGGTGGTGGCGACGCGTGTGGCGCGAATCACCACCGTGCGCGCGGACGACGGGCTCGACGCGCTCCGCGCGGCGGCGATGGCGAGGGGGACGGTGGCGCGGCTGCCGTTCGGAGATGACGCGGGCGGGGAGGACGCGCGCTTCCAGGCGCGGCATCGCGGCGTCGAGCACGCGGGCTTCAACCTCCACGCCGGGGTCCGCGTCGCCGCCGAGGACCGCGTCGCGCTGGAGCGACTGTGTCGCTACGTGGCGCGCCCGGCGGTGTGCGGCGAGCGCGTGGAGCAGCTCGAGGACGGACGCGTGGCGTACCGGTTGAAGCACCCACGGCAGGGCGGGGAGACGCATCGCGTGATGACCGGGCAGGAGTTCATGGCGCGTCTGGTGGCGTTGATCCCGCCGCCGCGGTCGCCGCTGGTGCGCTACCACGGCGTGTTCGCGCCGCACTCACCGTGGCGCGCGGTGGTGGTGCCAGGTCCGCGCCGACCGCATCACCGCGATGCAGTGCGGGCCGTTGGATGTGGTCACGACGGCGCTGACCATGCGGGCGGTGAGGTCAACGAGCGCCACGTCGGCCGCGGAACCGTTGGCGGCGATGTCAGGGGCGGTGACCTCGACGCGCGCCCCGGGTCTGCGGGCGTCGCGGCCGTGCAGCAGATCGCGCTGACGAAGTGGGACTGGGCGACGCTGCTGAAGCGCGTCTGGGGGTTCGACGCGCTGGCATGCACGGGCTGTGGCGGGCGGATGCGGTTCATCGCGGTGATCAAGGACCGCGCGGTCATCGAGCGGATCTTGAAGCACGTCGGCGAGGACGCCGAGGAGCCGAGGTTCGCGAGGGCGCGAGATCCCTGCGACCTGTGGGCGTGAGGGCGGGGGGCGAGCGCGGCGAGGGGGTCGTGTGCGGGGTGACGTCTGCCCGGAGAGCGCGGAGAGGGATGGATTCGGTCAGCGTGGCAGTGGTAGCGTTGGCCCGTGATCCGAAAGCGATCCAGTCCTGCGATGCTGACTACTCAGTCTGTTGCGCATAACGGATCTTCCGTCCACTGCCGTCGCCCCGCATGTCGTGAGGCTGGACGTTGCGTCGGGGGCTTGATCCGCGCGAGCCGTTGGGTGTCTTATCCCCCGTTGGAGTGCTGATCCGCCCGGACCGATCCCGCTGCGTGCGCGCCACCGACGAGGGCGACTGCCCCTCCACGGTCTCCAGCGCGCACCAGTGACACTGAAGTTGAAGCGCGCGCGGCGCGGGTTGGCGTAGTCTCCTGCAAGTCCAACAGGTAAGGAGGGACGACGGATGAACGGTGACCCTGGCAGCGCCCTCTGCGGAGCGCTCTTCATCGGCCTCGCGAGCGTGATGGTCGTGCTGCTGATCGGCAGCTTCTACACGGTGCAGCAACAGACGGCGGCGGTGATCGAGCGGCTCGGGAAGTTCTCGCGCATCGCGACGGCGGGGCTGAACTTCAAGCTCCCGATCCTGGACCGGGTGGTGAACCGGGTGAACCTCCGCGTGCAGCAGCTCGACGTGCGGGTCGAGACCAAGACCGAGGACAACGTCTTCGTGCAGGTGATGGTGTCGGTACAGTTCTTCGTGATCCCCGCGAAGGTCGCCGACGCGTTCTACCGGCTGGACCACCCCGCGCAGCAGATCAACGCGTACGTCTTCGACGTGGTGCGCGCGCGGGTGCCGCGCATCAAGCTCGATGCGCTCTTCGCCAACAAGGACGAGATCGCCGACGCCGTGAAGCACGAGCTCGCCGAGGCCATGGACGACTTCGGCTACGGCATCGTGAAGGCCCTCGTGACGGACATCGACCCCGACGCGCAGGTGAAGCAGGCGATGAACGAGATCAACGCCGCGCAGCGCAACCGCGTCGCGGCGACGGAGCGCGGCGAGGCGGACCGCATCCTACGGGTGAAGTCCGCAGAGGCCGACGCGCAGTCCAAGGCGCTGCAGGGCAAAGGGATCGCCGATCAGCGGCGCGCCATCGTCGACGGCCTCCGCGACAGCGTCGACCACTTCTCCCGCGCCATCTCCGGCGCCACGCCGCAAGACGTGATGGCGCTGATCATCGCCACGCAGTACTTCGACACGCTCCGCGACATCGCCGCGCACGGCCGGCTCAACACCGTCATGCTCCCGCACTCTCCCTCTGCAGCGACGGACCTCTTCACGCAGCTCCGCAACACCGTGATCAGCGCCGCGCAGGTGCCCGGCCAGGTCATCGCGCCGGCGCCGGAGCCCCCGTCGGCGCCGGTGCCGCACGGCGCGCAACCCCAGTATCACCAGCGCTAGAGAGGCGACCGGAAAGTGCCCCGAGGGCTGCGAAGAGACCCGTCGAGAGGGCGCAACGCCGCCGGACGACGCGGATCTGATGCAGACCGACAGGGGACTTTCCGGTGGCCTCTCTAGCACCCCCTTGACGAGCGTTCGCATGGCATTCGGATCACGGGCCTACGCTACCACCGCCACGCTGGAGGTACGTTTCGTAGGTCATCGGGTCCTGTCGAATCGTGTCGGCGATGCGCGCCCTGCTCTCGGCCCTGGTGCTCGCCGCCGCGAGCTGCTCCACCGACCCCGTCGCCACGGACCTTCCCGCGGCGAGCGACGCCGTCGACATCGTGTTGCCCGACGCGCCGGGGGCGGTCGACGCGGGCGGGGCCCAGCCCTGCACCGCCGGCCGAATGGAGGAGTGCCCCTGCGGCGACGGGCGCCGCGGCGCGCAGACCTGCCAGGCGAACGGGGCCTACGGGCCCTGCGCGGGCGCCGACGCCGGCAGCCCGATGGACGTCGTGGTCGTGGCGGATGTCGTCGATGCAGCCGCGGCGCGGGGTGCGGTCGATGTCGTCGACATGGATCCGCGGCAGACGCCCGAGTGCCGGGGGGTCACGCAGACCTGCGACGGGCGGACGGTGAACGTGCAAGGGGGCGAGCGAGACGGCGGCCTTACCTACCACTGCGGTCGGTGCGGCGTGACGTGCAGTGCTGGGGAATTCTGCGTGTCGTGTCGCTGCGAGCGGTAGCCTGCGCGGGCGCTACAGCACGTTGGCAGACCGGATGAACACCTTCTCCAGGCCGACGGTGTAGAGCACGCACCAGATCGTGCCGGGCACCGGACGCCCCCAGCACCCACCGACAGGTGCGAGCGCAACTCGAACATCACCCGCCCCGGGCAACGCAGGAGAGTCCGCAGCGAGGCTCTCGGCGACGGGGTAGGCCCGTGCGCGAACCGTCGCGTCCACGCCCCGGAGCGTGAGGATGAAGCCGCGAGAGATGCTCAGTCGATCGAGGGACACGGACCCTCGCCACGCAACCACGCCAGCGCCTGCGCGGTGGCCTCAGCGTCGAGCTCTTCGTTGAGGCTCTCGACCGGGATGCCTTGCTGTTCGAGCTGGCGCAGCACCCGTGCGCCGAGTGCCTCCGCCGCGGCGGGATCAATCTTTTCGGCGGGTTCGCCCATGGGCTCAGCTTACAGCGTGGCCTCACCGTCGGGCAACCACACCGGTGGTCACGGCAGCCAGGTCATGTCGGCTGTGTTCCCCACCGCCACCTGCCCCGCGATCTCATCGATGAGGGCGTCCACCCGCCGCCTGGCTTCAGGGCTTGTCATGTCGTTCGGTGCGAACTCGCGTCCTCGTCCCGTTTCCCGCTCAGTCCTGCTTCTCCGTGGCACCGCCACACGCCATCGCCCGCGCGCCGACGCGGTCAGCGGCCGTCGATTCGGCGCGGCGTGAGGCACTCTCCGGTGGGGGTTCGAACGCTGTCGCCCCAGCAGAAGAGCGAGCCGTCGGTTCCAATGGAACAGGACTGTCGCCACCCAACCGCGAGCTGCCGTGAGCTCGGCAGCGCCGGCACGGTGACGGGTGCAGGCACGACCCGATTCGCGCCAAAGCCGTGCACGCCATCGCCGATCTCGCACCAGAAGCGGCTGCCCCAGCAGGCCACTGCGCCGTCGCGGCGGCGGACACAGCGATGGAACTCTCCAACGCCCAGCTCCGCGACGTCCGACAAACCGGCCACGGCCTTTGGCGTCAGCACCTCCTCGGCGGTGGCCCCCACGTCGCGGAAGCCGCCGCCGTAGCCCCAGCAGCGCACCGTGCCGTCGACGAGCCGCGCGCAGCTGGCGCGGCCGCCCACGCCGAGTTGAACGGCGCCGACCAGCCCCTTGACGGGTGTGGGTTCAGCGCGGTCTTCGGTGGTGCCGTCCCCAAGCTCGCCCCGCAGGTTCGACCCCCAACACCGCGCGGTGCCGTCGGAGAGGAGCGCGCACGCGTGCGTGCTCCCGAGCGCCAGCTGCGTCGCGCCCGAGAGGGCGGGCATGTCCCGTGGCTGGAGCACGAAGTCTTGTCCCCGTCCGATGAGGCCGAAACAGCGCACCCCGCCCCCGCGGAGCCGCACGCAGGTCCTCATTCCGCCCGCGGCAACCTCGAGGGCGTCGGTGATGCCACTCACCCGCGCGGGGCTCGACCGTGAAGTCGTCGTGCCGTCGCCGAGCTCGCCCGCGGTGTTTCTTCCCCAACACGAGACGGTGCCGTCGCCGTGGAGCGCGCACGTATGCGCCTGTCCGAGCGCAAGCTGGCGGACGTTGGAGAGCCCGGCGACGAACACCGGCGTTCGTTGCGGGTTGAGGGCCGACCCCACCTGCCCCTCGTGGTTCGTTCCCCAGCACGCCACCTGGCCCCCTGACGCGATGGCGCAGGCATGAAAGCCTCCCATCGCCACCGCCTCGAAGCGCTCGAATGGTGGGGAGCAGCGACAGCCGCTGGTGGTGAGCGCGAGCGCCACGATGAAGGGCGTCACGGATGTTCGTCGAAGCACGTGGTCCTCATCTCGAGCGCGGAAGCATCGTCGAAGGCGTTGCCCGTTCGTCAGTCGGGCTCGAAGCCGTGCTGGTCGAGCATCGAGGCCGCCGTCTCAGCCGTCACAGGCTCGCGGTCGAAGTTCCTGGAGTCGTCGTACGGGCTCATGACGTCGTGGTTCTCGATACGGAGCGAGAGGAACAACGCGCCGGGTCGACCGATGAGCGTGTAGTGAGAACTCTCGTGACCGGTCCGCGGGTCGTGATGCCACCTGACGAACCCACCGTTGGTCATGAGCCGTTCGACGAATGCCCTGAGTGTGGAGCGGCGATCGGGCGTCTTGCCCTGCGCGAGGGCTTCAGGCGCCGCGCAGCTCGGATCGGTACCCAACGCGTCGTGCTGAACGCCGAGCCATGCGGCCAGCTCGGCCCCGAGGAAGGCGGCCCAGCGTCCGTCACGCCGGGCCTCGTGGATCGTGTAGGCGGCGTTCTCGATTGCGAGCATGTCCTGTTCCTGAACGAACACGAGTCGAGCGGGGTCGCGCGATGGCGTGATCAGCGCGACGCCACGCCGACCGGGGTGCTGCGCATCGATGAACGAAGCGATCCGGGTGACCGAGGCGATTGGGGGGATAAGAACTCCAACGCGTCCGGCGCGTCAAGCCCCCGGTCGAGGCTCCCTACGCGCGTCCGCGGGCGACAGAATGTTTGTTGAACGAAGCCGCTGCGCGGCAGGCCTTTCCGCGTCCCGCGCGCTCGTGATCGTTCTGTCTCGACGCGCCGCTCCCTCCGCGTGACCTCGGCGCCAGTTCTCTCGACGCCGTCGCGGGGCCGCGCCTCGCCCTGCTCGCCGACGCTCGTCGTCCTCGCGTCTGCACGTTCCTTCGGCGGCTCCCGACCTCCTCGCGACTCTCGCGTCGCGGGCCTCGATGCACGAGCGCCTGCGCACCAGGAGGACCGCGATGGGACAGCTTCAGGACCGCATGATCGAAGACCTCACGCTGCGTGGCAGCGCGCCCAACACCCATCTTGCCTACGTGAGGTGCGCACGCGCCTTCGTTGCCTTTCATCGGCGCCCGCCCGCCGAGCTCGGGGAGGAGCACGTCCGCACATGGCTCCTCCACCTGCTCACGGTGCGCAAGCGGAGCCCGCGCACGGTCAACGTTCACATCGCCGCCCTGCGGGTGCTCTACGACGTCACCCTCCAGCGCCCCGAGGTCATGGTCGGCGTGCGCGCTGTCCGCACGAAGGATCGCCAGCCCGACATCCCCAGCGGGCAGCAGGTCCGCGCGCTCCTCGACGCGGCGCCCTCGCTCAAGCACCGCGCCATGTTCATGCTCCTCTACGGCGCGGGCCTGCGGGTCTCAGAGGTGCTCGCGCTCACCACCGCGGACGTCGACAGCGCGCGCATGGTGCTGCACATCCGCGACACCAAGAATCGCCACGACCGCATCGTCCCACTGCCGCGTCCGGCGCTCGACGCGCTGCGGGCCTACTGGAAGGAGGAGCGGCCCAGCGGACCGATGCTCTTCGAAGGGCGCTGCGGTCGCGAGACGCTCACCCGCGGGGCCGTCAATCAGGCGATCTCGCGCGCCGCTCGCAAGGCCGGGATCCTTCATCGGGTCTATCCGCACCTGCTGCGCCACGCCTTCGCCACGCACATGCTGGAGCTCGGGGGTGACCTTCGCACCGTGCAGATCCTGCTCGGGCATCGGTCGCTGCAGAGCACCGTGCGCTACACCCACCTCACGGAGGCGCGACGCGCGAGTCTGCGCAGCCCGCTGGAGGCGCTCGACACCGAGGCAGGGCAGCGCCTCGGGTAGCGGCCCGTGGCCGACGGCGGTGCGTGCATCGCACCCGCGCGGGTCACACCGACGCGGGTGTCGATGGGAGACGTCGTGCGCGCCTGGGGCGACGCGCTGCGGGCGACGTCTGCCCTGCGCAGCGAGCAGCACGAGGTCCTCGGTGCACTCGCGCGCTGCCGCACCGCCGCGCTCGGCGGACACCTCGCGGTGTGCGCCACTTCCGTGGGCGCTGCGCCTGCCCGTTGCGAGGGACAGCACGCTGCTCACGAAGGTCGCGCGGATCTTCTTCGAGGCGATCCGCGAGCACCTGCGCGCGAAGGTCGGCGGGCACGGTCCTGGTGAGCGGGTGG
>JBILLI010000330.1:0-8085 GCA_044376155.1 Polyangiales bacterium | reverse complement strand
CCCGCGCGTATGCGGTGGCGCTCCCCACGCCCATGCGCTCGCTCGTCGAGCGGCTGCTGGAGGGTGATTCGCCCCGCGACCTCGTGCTGCGCGACGGCGTCGCGCCGACGGACCTGGAGCCCCTGCTCGTCGAGCTGGCGCGCCGCGGTGCGGTCCGAGAGGTGCGAGACCGCGACGAGCGGGACCTCGCCGCGCTTCGACTCTCGGTGCCTGACAGCGCGGTTCCGCCGCCCCCCGAGCCCGAGCCGCCGTCGCTCGCGGTGCGCAGCAACGCGGGGATCATCCCGTCGCTCCCCGCGCCCCCCATCGACGACGAGGGCACCGAACTGGACCTCGGGGAGAGCCTCGCCGACGCGGTGTTTCGTCAGCTCACGCACGCGGTCGGCGTGCGAGAGGTGGCGTCGTCGCTGCCGCCCCCGAGGCCCTCGGCGCTCCGCGCATCGACGCCGGCGTTTGGCACGCCCGAGAGCTTCATCGGACACGACCGCAGCATCGAGCCCATCCTCATCGTCCCGCTGGCCGAGCGGATCTTTGACAGCGATCCACCGCCCCCTGCGCCGCTGGGGATGATTGCGACGGAGGTGCTTCACGAGCCCGAGCCCGCCCCGGTGGATGCGCCGTCGCTCCCACCCCTCCTCGTCGAACCCGAGCCTGCCGCCTTGCCCGTCGCCGAGGAGGCTTCGCCCGCGGAGGAACCCGCACCCGCGCTTGTAGAAGAATCTGCGCCCCCGCCCGCACCCGCGCTTGTGGAAGAACCTGCGCCCGCGCCCGCGCCCGCGCCCACCGAGGATCCTGCGCTCGCGCCTGCACCCGCGCTTGTGGAAGAACCCGCGCCCACCGAGGATCCTGCGCCCTCGCCCACCGAGGATTCCAGGGCTGCTGCGACTGCATCGACGAGCAGTGACGATCGCACGTCGCGGGCCTACACCCGCCCGCTACAGGCCGCGCCGGAGGACGCCGAGACTCAAGACGGACCGGGCCGCACCTTGCGATTGGTGATGCTGGTGATCCTCGCCGCGCTGGTAAGCTACGTGGTGGTCAGGGTGCTCTTTGTGCGTCGTGGCGACGTTGCGCCCGAGCCTTCTCCGCCGCTGTCGATCACAGGTGTCGGGCCGGATGCCAGCGCCGCTCGGCGTGACGAGCGCGAACGTGTGGCCGATGCCGGGGCTGGATACGCCGAGCCTACGACCTGGTTGGACGGTGGCGTTCTGTCCCCTGGACAGGGGCTGCTGGTGGTCCCCGGCGCGCGCGCGGGGTCGCCGAGGGTTGAGGTCGTCATCGAGCACGTCGGACGATTCACTGCGCCCGCGGTGGTGCCCCTCCCCGAGCAGGTGTATCGGATTCGATTCGAAACCGGGCGCATTCGCAGCACGCAGTTCGCGACCGTGCGACAGGGCTGGGCGTTGATCCGGTCGGCGCCCTCGGAGCAGTAGACCGCGTCGCGCCCGGGGGCGCGGGTCGGCGACGGTGGTGTGGTAGAGGACCGGCGTGCGGTATCGACTCCTACGCGCAACGGCGCTCATCGCCGCGCTCCTGTCGTGTCGCGGGAGGTCCGATCCGCCACCCCAGGGGGCGACGACCGCGCCGCCCACCGCGGCGGCCCCACGGCGAGACTCGACTCGCGTCGTGGACCTCACCGAGCCGTTTCAGCACGGACTCATCGACACCGCCGGACCGGTGCTGGACCTGGGAGAGCCTCAATCCCTGCCGTGGCTGAGGGCGACGGGCCCGCTGAGCTCCGAAGTGGTGAACGGCTCGTCGTGGGCCCGCGTCGGGGCGCGGCTGCGCATGCGGGTGGTCATCGATCCGACGCGCGCGCCCGAGGAGCCCCCCACGAATCCGCCGCAGTTCGTGCGGCTTCGGGTGCGTCACGTCACGGCGCGGCAGCTCTCAGTGATTGTTGATGGGCTGCTCGTGCGCGCGGCCCTTCTCCCTGCGGCCGGCGAGTCGTCGGTTCTCTCGCTCGCCGTGCCCGCCGACCGCTTTCGTCGCTCGGTGGCCGACGTCGAGCTCCGCTTCAGCGCGTCGCGCGCGGTGCTTCAGGCCGGGGCGCCGGTGGCGTCGGTGGATTGGGTGCAGCTCGCGCGCGAGGAGGTGCTCCCGGCGCGATGCGTCGAGCTCGTCAACGACGTGACCGCTGGTGGCACCCCGCGCCGCGCGCTCACCCTCTACGCGCCCACGGAGCTCTCGACGCTCCAGGTGCTCCCCGAGCGCGCCGTGTGGCGCATGTCGCTGGCCTCCGAGGCGCCCCGCGGCGCCGCGCGGGATCCGCGGCCCGTGGTGGCGACGATCCGCGCCGAGGCCGACGGCGCCGCGGTCATCGAGCGCCGGGTGGAGGTCGCGCCGAACCTCGCGTGGCGCGACCTCGCGCTGGATCTCTCATCCCTCGGGGGGCGGGCCGCGCGGCTCTCGTTGCGCGCGAGCCGCCACGAGGATGCGCCCGTCGACGAGCCCTTCGACGTTCGCCTCGCCATCGCCGCGCCTCGACTCGAGCGCACCGTGGCCGCGCCTCCCGCGCGCGCTGCACGCGCCCGCCATGTGGTGATGGTGGTGCTCCGCGGCGCCCGCCTCGACCGCTTTCTCCCGACGCTGTCGCCGCGCTTCACAGGCGGATTCGCGACGATGATGCGCGAGGGCATCGCGGCCGAGGCCACGACTGGCGCGGTGCGGTCCTGGGCCGCGCTGCAGACCGCGGCGACCGGCATCGCGGCGGATCAACATGGGCTGCAGGAGCCCACCGACCTGCTCAGCGAGGAGGCGCCGACGCTCGGCACCGTGCTCGCCGAGCACCCCATTCAAACGACGGCGCTCACCGACGAGGCCGCGTGGATCGGGAGCGGCGCCGATCGGGGCTACGGCCGCCGTGAAGGGTGCCCCGAGGCGCAGCCGTTGTGCCGCGTGGGGCCGATGTTCCAGTCCATCGCCGACAGCGTGAGCGCGAACCGCGGGCCGAGCTTCACCCTGCTGGTCACCCGCGTCGGAACGATCCCGCTGGATCCGCCGAACGACCTCGTGCTCGCGCTCGATCCTGTCCCCTTCGAGGGGACCCTCACGCCCGCGCACACCGGCGTGCTGGCCGCGCGCGCGCGCACCACGGAGATTCGCCTCGAGCCCCGGGACCGCGCCCGCCTCGACCTGCTCTACGACGCCTCGCTCCTCGCGGTGGACCGCGGGCTCGAGATGCTCATCGAACGGTTGCAGGCGCACCGCCTCGATGACTCGACGCTGCTTCTCGTGGTGGGCGATCGCGGCGTCGCGTTGGCCGACGGGCGGTACTTCGGCGATGGCCCCATCTGGCGCCCGGAGATCCTCTCGACGGTGCTCCTGGCGCGCGGGCCGGGCATCACCCGCGGCTCGCGGCTGCGCGGGGTGGTGGGCACCCTCGACGCGGCGGCGACCGCCCTCGACGCGCTCGGCGTGCCGCTCCCTGAGGAGTTCGAAGGGGTGTCGATCTTCGAACCGGAGCGGCTGATGGAGCGCGCGCTGCCGCTGGTCGCGACGCCGCGCGGCGAGCTCGGACTGCGCTTCGGCGACTGGCTCGCGCTGCCGCGCCCCGCGCCCCAGCCCGGTGTGAGCCTCTTCGACCGCTCGTCGTCGCAGCGCGACGCCGACCTCGGAGACGCGAACCCCATCGCCCGGCTCTTCGCCGAAGCCCGCATCACCTCGCTGCGCGGGGATGGCGCGCGCCGGAGCTTCTCACGCTCCACGCGGGTGCTGCCGACGCCCGCGCGTTGAGCCCGCGCAGAATGCTGGCGCCTGCGCGTTGACCGTGTTCTCATGAAAACGCTGTGATGACACGGATCCTGACCTGCCTCGCGGCCACGGCCCTCTTCTCGTCGAACGCCCTTGCGCAGGGTGGCCGCGCGGTCGGCGGCGACATGCCCGTCGCCCCCGCGGCGCCGCCGCAAGGGGCCATCGCGGTGATGCCGCAGCCGCAACAGTCCGTCACGTCGAGCACGGTCCGCTCCGACCGCGTGCGCGATCCGCGCCGGCCGGAGGACTATGGTGGCGTGGCGCCGGGCTCGCGACAGGTCCCGCCTGGGATGCGCCGCCTCGCCGCGCGCCGCAATCCCGGGCCCGTGGTCGCGTGGCCGGGATTTCAAATGCTCCCCACGCAGGGCTCGCGGGTGTTCATCGTCGGCACCGCGGGCACCACGATGGTGGAGGGGCCGCGAACGCCCACCCAGCGCTCGTATCTCTTCCCCGGCGCGCGGCTGTTTCTCTACAACAACAGCCGCCCGCTCGAGACGGCGCTCTTCGCGACACCGCTGGTGCGCGCCCGACTTCGCGCGGTGCGGGGTGGCGTGAGCCTGGTTCTCGACGTACGGGCCGAGGTGAACCCGGTGCAGGGGCAAGAGGCTGCGGGCAATGGACTTGTCTTTCACTACCTTGACTTCCCGGCCTTCGCGGTGAGCGAGGTCGCGCGCATCCGCCTGTCGAACGGGCTCGAGATCTCCGCCACCCCGCAGGGCGCGCCGATCGCGCCGGCGCCTGGCGGCACCGCGGTGGACAACGAGCGCCCGCCGCCGGTGATGCGCTGACGTGATCGCGTACTTCGAGGGCGACGCTGACCCCCTCGAGGCCTGCGGGCGCGGGCGCGCCGTGATGGCGCGCGCGATGCGCGGCGAGCTCTGCCTCGCGGCCTCGGTGGTTCGCGGGCGCGCCCTGGTGCTCGGCGCGCGGCAGCGTCACGCGTCGGAGGCGGTCACGCCTGACTGCGTGCGCCGCGCGTCAACGGGCACCGAGCTCTTCGTGGGCGACGTGGCGGTTTGGTGGTCGCTGGGGCTGCCACGGGTCGACGCCCTCTTCTCCGACGCCCTCGGCGCGACGCTGCTCAACCGCAACGTTCGCGGGTTCCTCCGTGGCTTCACCGCGCAGGGCGTGTTGGCGAGCTACCTTGGCCGTGAGTTCCTCGCGGTGCAGGGGGCGGCGGGTGCCCTGCTCGGATACGATGTCGCTGACAACGGCTCCGTGCTGCTCGAGGTGATCGCGGGCTGGACGCATCCGCTCGATGTGCCGCTCTCGGTGCGGGCGACGACCGCGTCCCGTCGTGCGCCGAGCGTCGCGCTGGCGTCCCGCGCCCGGGGGGCGTCGCCGGGGGATTTCGCGCGCGCGGTTGCTGAGGCCGTCGCCGCGCGCAGCGGGCGAACCCTTCGCGCAGAGGGGACGCTCCCGGCGCTTCCCGAGGCGCCTTGGCGCGAGCCCGTGCTCCGCGGCGCGGTGCGGGTGCCGATCGGGGTGCTGGAGGCTGGTGAGATCGACGGCGCGCCCTGGTTCGGCGGAGACGTGCTGGCGTCGACCGCGTGGCTTCGCCGCGCGGAGGCCGCTGTGGCGCAGGGCGATGCGCTCCCCGACGAGGGGGTGATTCACGGCGCGATGCCGGACGATCTGCTGCGCGCCTGGCGCGGTGAGGGTCTCAGCCCTTGAACACCGACCGGCGCTCCCGCAGCGCGCGGTCGAGGGTCTCTTGGATGGTCGCGCGCAGCTTCTCGTTGAGCCGACCGACGAGGAGTTCGTCATCGGCCGCCTCGGGCGGGAGGTGGGCCACGGGGATGGGCTCGCCAAAGATGATCCGCCACTTGGCGGGGAGCGGAAGCAGACCCGCCGGGCCGAGCCAGGGGAAGGTCGGCGTGATCGGGAGGTAGGGGACCCCGAGGAGCTTTGCCAGGCGATCGGAGCCCGCGAGCATGGGGTGGGTGTCTTCGTTGCCGACGATGGTCACCGGGATGATCGGTGCGCGGGTGCGGATCGCCAGCTTGATGTGACCGCCGCGGCCGAAGCGCTGCAGCTTGTAGCGGTCGCGGTAGAGCTTGCCGATGCCCTTCACGCCTTCTGGGAAGAGCGCGACCACGTTGCCCTGGCGGATCAGCCGCTCGGCGTTCTCCTGGCACGCCCGCACCGCGCCGATGCGGTTCACGAAGGCGCCCGCGAAGGGCATGTGAAACACGAAGTCTTCGGCGAGCCACCGGAGCTGACGCTGTGCCGGGTGCTCGCGGCGCAGGGCGGTCGAGAGCATCACGCCGTCGAAGGGGATCGCGCCGCCGTGGTTCGCCACCAGCGTCGCCGCGCCCTCGGCGGGCACGTGGTGAATGCCCTGCACGTCGACGCGCCACCAGCGGTCGTAGAGGAAGTCCCAGGTGGGGCGCCAGCGGGCCTCGTACGCGGGGTCGAGGCCGAAGTCGTCGCTGACCTCGCTGCGGTCGCGCATCGCGATGCGGCCCCAGTGCTGCCGATAGAAATCGCTCTGGAGCATCGCGCCGTCGTCGGGCGCGCCGCCTTCGGGCGGAGACGACTCGTTGATGGCAAGCGCGTGCGCGTGCTCGGCGCGCGCGGGCTCGCCGACGGCTTCCATCGGCAGCGCCGCGCGCACCTGCGCGAGCAGCGAGGGATCACCGCGCAGCGCCTCAAGGATCGCGTCGAAGGAGGGACCCGACGGCGCCTCCATCGGCGGCGGAGGCATCGGCGGCGGGGGCATCTCGTCAGAGACGAACTCGAGGGGGGGCTCGATGGACGTCTCGACCCCGGAACGCGTTGGGGGCGGGGCAGGCACCGAGGTCTCGACCGACGCGACGGTGTCGACGAAGGCCTCGACCGCCTCCGCGCGTGGCTCCTCCGGCGCGGCCGACGGTGCGACGCGTGCAGCAGGCTTCGAGGGGCGCGGTGCCTTCGAAGGGGCGCGCGCGGGCGCCTTGGACGGCGCCTTGGCAGGGCGTGACGCGCGCGGGGTGGCGCCGGCGAAGGGATCGTCTCCGAGGACCTTGCGGGTCATGGTTCGCGTCGTCTCCGGTCAGAGGTTGGCGGCGGGGCGGAGCAGCCGCGCGTCGCGGAGGCTCTGCGCGCCGGCGAAGTCGACCACGGCCTCGCGGGTGGTGAACGAGGGGCGGAACTGCAGCTCGCGGCGCGCCTTGTCGCCGTCGGCCACACAGATCCAGCGCAGGTAGTCGAGGAAGGTTGGCGGCGCCTCGGAGATCTGCGCGGACCAGAGCAGGCTCGCCACGGGCATCGCGAGGGGGTGGGGCACGGGCACGCTGCCGCGGCCGGTGAGTCGGATCACCGTCGAAAGCGGGAGCACACCGTCACCGACGATGTTGAAGGTGCCCGGCGCGTCACGGTGGATCGCGCGGGAGAACGCCGCGAGGGCGTCGACCTCGTGCAGGAACTGCATCAGCGGGTCGAAGCCCATGAGCGTCGGCACCACGCGTCGACCGAGGTAGCGCGTGAGGTAGTTGTGCACCGTGGGGCCCAGGATCGGCGCGAGACGCAGCGACGACACCACGGTGCCCGGGGTCTGCTGCGCGAATCGCGCGACGGCCTCTTCGACCTGCACCTTGTCGCGCAGGAAGCGGCTCTCGGGGTTCGCGCGGAGCGGGTGCGACTCGGTGAGGAAGTTCGGGTTCGAGGGCGACGCGCCGTAGAGCAGCGTCTGCGACCACAGCACGAACTTGCGCACCGGGCGCTCGCGGCAGGCGTTGAGCACGTGCATGGTGCCGACGCTCTCCAACTCGTGGGCCCACGCGCCCGCGTGCGTGGGCGACGCGAGGAAGGCCATGTGCAGCAGCGTGTCGACGCCCTCGGCGGCGAGGATTTCCGCGAGGCGCACGTCGACCGTGGGCTGCGTGAGGTCGACCTTGTAGAACCGGGTCTTGCGGCCGGCCGTGCTGGGGTTCTTCACGTCGAGCGCGACGATGCGCCCGATGCGGTCGTCGTCCTCGAGCAACCCGATCAGGTTGCGCCCGAGGAACGCGTCTGCGCCGGTGAGCGCGATGGTGCGCCGGGGGGCCGCGGTCTTCGCGACGGCGTGTGGGGGATCTTGGGTTGCTTCGCTCATCGACGCGGGCTGCGCTCTACCACAGCCCGCGCAAAATCGGGGGGAGGGCCTCAGTTGCCGCTGAGGGTGTCGCTCGACGCCCCGGTGGCGCCGTTGGGGGCGCGCGCGCCGGTCCCCGAGAGGCCGCCGGCGCCGCCCGGACCGCCGCCCGCGCGGTTGCATGACGATGACTCCAGCGATGGGGCGCTGCCGACGTAGAGCACGCAGATGGACGGGCCACCGCCGCCGCCCGCGCCACCCCCCGCGGCGCCGCCGCC
>JBILLI010000017.1:0-26180 GCA_044376155.1 Polyangiales bacterium | reverse complement strand
GTCGGGGCCAGGGGCGGCGGGCGCCGCGAGGTCAGCCTCGGTCACGCGACCGTGCGGACCGCTGCCGCGCACGCGCTCAAGGTCGATGTCGGCCTCGCGGGCGAGGCGTCGCACGCGCGGGCTGCTTGGGGTCAGGATCGCACCGGCGACCCCCCGCTCTCCGCGCACCGCAGGCGGCGGCGGCAGGTCCGCCACCCGCGCCTGGGGGGGAACGGTCTTCGCGCCAGCCGTCGCGGTCTCGGGGGGAGCCACGGGGGCGGAAGCGGGGGTGGCAGCGCTCGCTGGGGCGGCGACCGCGGGCTTCGCGGCGCCGACGAGGGCGCTCACGTCCTCGCCGGGCGCGCCGAAGATCGCGACCGGGGCGCCGAGGCGCACCACCGCGCCCTCGGGCACGAGGCGCTTCAGCAGCGTGCCCCGGTCGAAGGCGCGAAACTCCATCGTCGCCTTGTCGGTCTCGACCTCGGCCAGGAGGTCGTCGATGTCGATGGCGTCGCCCTCCTGCTTCGCCCAGCGAACGAGGGTCCCCTCTTCCATCGTGGGGGAGAGCTTCGGCAACTCGATGATCTTGGCCACGTCTCTGCGCTCCTTCAGTACGCGAGCAGCGCCCGCACGGCGCGCTGCACGGTGTCCGCCGACGGGACCACCAGGTCTTCGAGGGCCTTGTTGTACGGCATGTTCGCGTCCCGCCCGGTCACGCGCATCACGGGCGCCCGCAACGCCCCGAAGGCCTCGCGCTGAATGCCGTCGACCACCTCGGCCCCGACACCGCCGTAGGGCCAGGACTCATGCACCACCAGCGCGCGCCCGGTGCGCTCCACGCTCGCGAGCGCGGGGCCGAGGTCCAGCGGTCGCAACGAGCGCAGGTCGACCACCGCGCACTGCACGCCATCGCGCGCCAGCGCGTCACACGCCGCGAGCGTCGCGTGCAGCATCTTTCCCCAGGTCACGATGGTGCAGTCGGCGCCCTCGCGCACGAGCGCGCTCACCCCGATGGGCACGAGGTGCTCTCCCTCGGGCACCTCGCCCTTGATCCCGTAGAGCCGCTCGTCTTCGAGGAACACCACCGGGTTGTCATCGCGAATGGCGCTCTTTAGCAGCCCCTTGGCGTCGGCCGCGGTGGCCGGCGCGACGACCTTGAGCCCCGGGATGTGTGCGTAGAAGCCCTCGAAGCACTGCGAGTGCTGCGCGCCCACCTGCCGCGCGGAGCCGTTGGGCCCGCGAAACACGATGGGGCACTTGAACTGGCCGCCGCTCATCTGCCGGATCTTCGCGGCGTTGTTCAAGATCTGGTCGAACGCCACGGCGCTGAAGTTCCAGGTCATGAACTCGATGACGGGACGCAGCCCCACCATCGCGGCGCCCACGCCGATGCCCGCGAAGCCGCTCTCAGCGATGGGCGCGTCGATCACGCGCGCCGCGCCGAAGCGCGCGAGGAGCCCCTCGGTGACCTTGTAGGCCCCCTGGTAGTGCCCCACCTCTTCGCCCATCAGGAACACGCCCGGGTCGCGCTCCATCTCCTCTGCGAGGGCCTCTCGCAGCGCCTCTCGAACCCTGAGTTCACGCATAGGTGTACGCCTCGATGAGATCCTCGCCGGGCTCCGCGCTCTGCTCCGCGAACGCCACGGAGTCTTGCACTTCGGCCTCGACCTCGGCGTCGAGCAGCGCCAGCTGCGCCTCGCTCTCCCCCAGACGCTGGAGCTCCCGCGCGCAGCGGAGCAGCGCGTCTTGCTGGCGGTGGGCCTCGACCTCCTCGGGCGTGCGGTACTTCCCGGGGTCGCTCATGGAGTGTCCGCGGTAGCGGTACGTGCGGATCTCGATGAGCGTCGGCAGCGACTCCTCGCGCGCCCGCGCCACGGCCACCGCGATGCGGTCGCGCACGGAGATCACGTCGTCGGCGACGAACTGGTCCCGCGCCATGCCGTAGGCCTCGGCCTTCACGCTGGTGTCATGCACCGACAGGGAGCGCTCGAGCGGCGTCCCCATGGAGTACTCGTTGTTCTCGACGATCGTGATCAGCGGGAGCCGCCACAGCGCCGCGAGCGAGAGCGCCTCGTGGAAGTCACCGATGCTCACCGCGCCCTCGCCGAGGAAGCAAAGCACCACGTCACCGTCGCCACGATACTTCGACGCGAAGGCCACGCCGGCCGCGAGCGGGACGTGCCCGCCCACGATGCCGTAGCCGCCGAGCATGCGCTTCTCGGCGTCGAAGAAGTGCATGCTGCCGCCGAGGCCCTTCGAGCACCCCGTGACCTTGCCGTAGAGCTCCGCCATGCAGGCGCGGGCGGTCATCCCTCGGGCGAGGGCGAGGCCGTGATCACGGTAGGTGCCGAGCACGTAGTCACTCTCGCGCAGGGCCGCGAGGGCGCCCACAGCGCTGGCCTCCTGCCCGATGTAGAGGTGCAGAAAGCCTCCGATACGACCCTGGGAGTAGGCCTTCGCGCAGGCCTCCTCGAAGCGGCGGATCAGCAGCATCTGCCGGTACAGCGACCGGCGTAGGGGCAGGTCTTCGGACACAGGTACATCCCTCGTTGGCACGCCGCGAGTGAACGGCCACAGCGTGCGGCGCGGGAGCATAGTGTCGGGGGTGTCTCGATGGGAAGCGGGGACGCGATCAGAAGGTCGCGATGGACGCGGGGCCGCGGCGCGGGGTGTTCTCGGTGCGGATGACGCCGCCAGACCCACGCCCGGCGCCTGTAAGCGCCTGGTAGAGCTTGTCGGCGGTGATGACGGTCGAGAAGTACACGCGCATGTCCTGGTTCTCGTCCCAGATCGGGTTGCCGATCTGTCCGTCAGCGCGCAGGAGGTTGCGCCCCATCGAATAGCCGAGCTCCAGCGAGAGCCAGGGGTTCGCGTTGTAGTCGATCCACGCCGCGAAGAAGGTGCTCTGGCGCACGCGCGGGGGTGCCTCGCCCACGTTCGACAGCCCCTCGAGGCTGCGCACGGAGTGCGGGAAGGCGTGGGTCATGCGGAAGAAGAGACCCGGGCTCCAGTGCCCCCACGACGGCGCCACGATGAAGGCCCAGCTCAGCACATCGGCCGCGTTCGACACGCCGCTCACCTGGTTCGCGCAGCCGGTGTCGCCCGGGCCGCCGAAGCAGCTGGGAGAGAAGGGCGTGCGGGTTTCGGGGGTCGTGTACTGGTTGAAGTTGTGGGTGTAGATGCCCTGCGCGATCAGGGTGAGGTCGCCGCCGAGGAAGTGCTCGACGCCCACCGCGGCCTGCAGAATCAGGCCTGTGGTGAGCACCGTCGTCGCGGCGCGGCTCTCGGGAGAGACCGGGAACTGCAGGCGCGGCGCGACCCAGAACTTGAGCGGGCCGACCGCGGGGATGCCGGTGATCCAGAGGTCGACGAAGGGATCGCCGAAGCGGGGCTCGTTGATGGTCGCGGTGGTGTCGGAGTTGGTGAACTCGTAGCGGAGGTCGAGGCCCGCGCGCACCTGGAACATGCGCGACAGCGTGAAGCGCGGTCGCAGCGAGAGCGACATGTCGACGGTGCGATTCGCCGTGAGCTGCAGCGCCGGCGCGAAGGAGTTGAAGTTCGCGCTGACCGTGAAGTTGATGAGCGACTGTCGCCAAAACAGCGGCGTCGGGCGCGGCGCGGCGGGCGCGGCGGCGGGCGCGGCGGGCGCAGCGGCGGCAGCGGGCGCGGTCGGGCCCGCGGTGCTGCTCGAGGTCGACGCTGCCTGCTGCGCCTGGGCGACCGCGGGCAGCGCAAGGGCCGCCAGCGTCGTCGCCATCACCAACTTCGTCATGACTCAGTCTCCATGCGGGTCAGCGCGGGCGCTGACGGGGCGTTCGGGGTGCGGACTTTCACAACCGCATCGCTACATTGTCAATGGGCGAGGCGCCCAACCGACACGGGATCAGCGCAACAAGCGCGCCACGCCACGGGCGAGCGAAAACTGTTGCGCCGCAGCCCCGCCGTCAGCGCACGCACGCCGCGTCGGTAACGGCCTAACCGTCGCTGCCGCGGTCGTTCGGCGGGATCTTGCTCCCGAGGTGCAGCAGCCCGCCCACGAGGCCGAGCACGAGGGTGATGGCGATGATCTTGGTCCAGAGCATGGCGGCGGTCTCGCACGCGGGCGCGAGTGGCGCAACCAGTCGACAGAGGGGGCGCGGGCGTTGGCCCGCGATCGGCTCAGGTCTCGCGACCCTTGAGCACGAGGAGCTGGAAGTTGCTGAACCCGTGCTGCCCGCAGGTGTAGAGCACCTCGTACACGGTGCGGCTCGGGAGGCCGCGGTCGGCGATGATCGCGATCTCGCCGTTGAAGGGCCGACCCGAGCGCTGGGCCACCGACTGCGCGGCCTGGAACTGGTCGCGCATCACGTCCGCGAGCGGGATGATGGTGTAGTCGGCGTTGTTCTGGCCGCGCTTCTGCGAGGGGTCCACGGTGCCATTGCGCAGCGCGGTGATGAAGCGCCCGTTCACCGAGATGGACACGCGCGAGACGATCACCTGCAGCGCGTTGGACGGGCTCGTCGACACCGTCGACTGCGGGAGACGCAGGTCCTCGTCCTGCGGGATGTTCGCCGCCGAGGAGGAGAGCGAACTCAAGAGGAACACGAGGATGATCACCATCATGTCCATCATGGGCACGACGTTGAGGTCCTCGGAGATGTGCTCGGTCTTTCTCCGACGCGAGAGCCGCGCGATCTGGCGCGTCACGTCGAGCGAGGTGGCCTTCTTGGTGTCTGCCTTGCTCATGGTCGTTCCCTTAGCGGTTCTGCAACACGCCGAGCGTGGCCTTGGGGAACATGCACTCGGGGGCGGAGTAGTCCGCCGCGCGGCTCTCTTCGGGGAGGCGGCACGCGCCCGGGCGGCTCTCGCGCACCGCGTCGATGGTCCCGACCAGGATCCCGTACGGGATCGTGGAGTTCACCGAGATGTTGATGTTGTGACCATCTTCGCCGCTGACCTCCTGCGCGAACTGCTGCCGGATGGTCTGCATGCAGCGCGTGAGGGACGCGAAGTCGTGCCGTCGCCCCTCGGCGTCAGCCTGCGCAAGGTTGGGCACGGCCACGGTCCCACGTCCGGCCACGTCGCGGCAGCCGGGCGCGAGGAAGCCCCCGCGGGCGCCGATAATGTAGCCCTCCTGGAGGATCTGCACGGTGAGGTTCAGGCTCTCGCCCTGCGCGCCGGGTCTCCCGGTGCTGTTGCTGCGCCCGGGCGCGGGCACCGGGATCGTGGCGGTGAAGATCGTCGCGATGGAGGCCAGCACGAAGATCAGCACGTTCACGATGATGTCGAGGAACGGGATGATGTTGAGCTCACCGCCGGTCTCGTCAGGCCCAAGCTCCTTGGGCTTGCTCTTGCGGTTGATGAGCGCGTGCTGCGCGGCCGTGAAGTGAGCCATCGCGGCGACCTTCAGGACTGCTGACGGTTCGTGGTGAGGAGGCTGGTGAGCTTCGCGGCGGTCAGCTCGATGTCCTGCACGATCTTCTTGGCCTGGCCGTGGATGATCAGGTGGGCGGTCATGCAGAGCACCGCGATGCCGAGACCGAGCGCGGTGTTGTACATCGCCTCGGAGATGCCGCGGGCGAGGAGTCGCTGCCGCGCGCCCGGGTCAGCCACGGCGTCAAGGGCCTTGAAGGTGTTGATGAGCCCGAGCACCGTTCCCAGGAGCCCGAAGAGCGTCGCGATGTTCGCGAGAGACCACAGGGCGCCCACGCGCTTCATCACCTGCGGCTCGATGTCCATCACCTGCTCCTCAATGGCCACCACCACGGCCTCCTCGCCGCGGTTCACCTGCATCAGCCCCGAGCGGAACACCCGGAGGATGGGCGCGTCTGCGGCCTCGCAGAGCTTGATCGCGCGGTCGATGTTGCCGGCCTGCACGAGCTTGCGCACCTGCGCCAGGAGCTCCCGGCTGTTCACCCGGAACTTCGACAGCAGGAAGATGACGCGCTCAGTGATGGTGGCGAGCACGATGATAACGATGAAGATGTTGACGAAGAACGCGGGCCCCAGCTTGTCGTAGAGACCTCCGAGCCCCCCTCGCTCCGCATGCTGCGCGTTCTCCTGGGCCAGCAGCAACAGTTCCATCAGCGCCGACTGCATCGTGCTCTCGCTCCTTCTACCTTCGTCGAATCAGCGCCCTGCGCCGCGCGCGGGAGCCTTCTGTCTTCGTCTCACCGACGCCGCGAACCGACCGGAGACCCCCGGAGATTGCGCCGCGCGTCCCGCACCGGATCGGTCCTGATTTACCGTCGTACCACGGACGACCACAGCGCCGCGGGACGCTATCCCGCGCCCTCGCGCCGTGTCAACCAGCACTTCCGTGGCGAATCGACCGCGGCGGAGGGAACCGGTTCCCGGGACTCGTTGTCCACACCCCGTGACCTCGCGCTGCGCCCATCGCATCTGGAACGCCCCGATGGACGGCCGTACCCCGGCCGGGCATGAGCCCCGCGCTGGTGGGGGCGCAGTGACCACCCCATGCGGCGTGCGCCACGCGGTGGAAAATTCCGCGCGGGTCGTTGGAAACAGTGGCGACCCGCGGGAGGAGTCGTGTAGACATCGTCGCCGTCGTTCGCGGCGGCCCGGCGTGCCCCTCAGTCCACTGATGGTGTTCGCCTGCTGGAGCCAACGAAATCACAGCCGGTCCCATGAATCACGCCCGGTGCCTGGCCCGCGGCGACACAGAACCTGTCGGAGGAGGAATTCGCGATGTTGCAGAGTCTGAAGACGCACTTCAACGAGGGCGGATGGGGCATGTGGCCCATCGTGTTCTGGCTGCTGTTCGTGTTCGCGATCACCATCGAGCGCGCGATGTACCTGTTCCAGAGCTCGATCAACAAGGACGCGTTCCTGTCGAACATCCAGAAGTGCATCCTGGCGGGTGATGTCGGCCGCGCCATCAAGCTCTGCTCCAGCGCGAACGCGCCCCTCGCGCGCATCGTGAAGGCTGGCCTGATGAAGGTGAACCGGCCCGATGCCGAGGTGCAGGCCGCGATGGACGAGTCGGCGCTCCGTGAGCTCCCGAAGATCGAGCACCGCACCTCGTACCTCTCCCTGCTCGCGAACCTCTCGATGCTCTCCGGCCTCCTCGGCACCATCACCGGCCTCATCAACGCCTTCGGCGCGGTGGGCGGTCACGGCGAGGGCGGCCCGTCCATCGACCCCGCGCGCAAGGCGGAGCTCCTCGCGGGCGGCATCTCCGAGGCGATGAACTGTACGGCCTTCGGCCTCATCGTCGCCATTCTCGGCCTGATCTTCTTCGCCCTCCTGAACGGCAAGACCCAGGCCCTCGTCGACGACATCAACGAGGCCACGGTGCAGGTGCTCAACCTCGTCACCAACAACCGCTCGAAGATCAACCTCGGCGGGGCCAAGGACGCGGCCTGACGGTCGCGCCAGTCCCGTAGAAGTCATCGAGAGAGGAGCGCGCGATGGGTGGCGTATCGGTCGAAGGTGGAGGAGGAGGCGGCAAGAAGGCCGTTGACTCCAACATCAACATGGTCCCGATGATCGACCTTCTGGTCTGTTGCATCGCGTTCCTGCTCATGACGGCGGTGTGGGTGCAGACCGGGGCCGTGGAGGCGCAGCAGCCGCGAGGGCAACCTTCGCAGCCGCAGGAGTCTCCGCCTGAGCCCCAGGAGCAGCTCAAGATCCAGATCCAGCAGAGCGGTCTCCGGGTCGGCACCAACGCCGCTGACATGCGCGACCTCCAGGGCGAGCAGCGCTTCGACGAGCTGGTCAACGTGCTGCGGCAGCGGCTGCAGGCGAACCAGCAGAACCGCGAGGTGTGGCTCCAGCCTGACTCCGTCGTGCACTACGACGAGATCATCCGGGTGATGGATCGGGTCTACTCGGTCTACGGCAGCCCTACGCAGAACCAGCTCACCATCCGCTTCCTCTGAGGTCGAAGGTCACCCCATGCCCGTCGCGAAGCCCGGCAAGCGTCTCCTCCACCACGTCCCGCTGAAGTTCGTTCAGAAGCGGGTCACCGGCGGAGGGCACAAGAGCACCAACGCCGACCTCAACCTCACCTCGATGATCGACTACCTGGTCATCACGGTGGTGTTCCTCCTGTCGCAGTTCGGCAGCCAGCAGCAGGTGCAGTCGAGCGCGAACCTGGAGATCCCCGAGGTGGGCCACGCGGACAACCTCCGCTCCGCGCCCATCGTGTCGATCTCCGACCAGAACGTGCTGCTCGACGGCCAGCGCATCGCCACCCCGGGCGAGGTGCGCGCGTCCAACGACCGCATCGACCGCCTCTTTGAACGCCTGGAGCAGGCGCGGCGCGACTTCCCCGCGCTGCACCCGAACCAGAGCTTCGAGGGCGACATCGTCTTTCAGATCGACCGCCGGGTCGACTGGCAGGTGATCAAGAACGTCGCGCGCACCTGCGCCGCGGCGGGCTTCGTGCGGCTGAACTTCGCCGTCACCAAGGGCAACGCCAACACGCCCACGTCGTGATCCGACGCGCGGCAGGGACGGTCCTCGGATGAGCTCCTCCGAACCCCCCGACGACCTCCCGCCCGCGCGCGGCCTCGCCCCCAAGGGCGACCTCCCCTTCTCCCCCCGCATCAACTGGCGCTTCTGGGCACCCGTGATCGCCGTGGTGGTGGGCTTTCCCCTCATCTGGACCCAGCGACGCAACGCCGAGGCGAACCGCCGACGGGCGCAACTCCTCGCGGATCATGCCACCCTCACGGCGTCTCTCGCGCCGAACTTCCTACAGCTCCGCGAGCGCGTCGTCCGGTGGACCGTGGAGTCCGTGGGCCCCTACCCCGGCGACCTCCGCGACCCGTCGTTCTCGTGGGACACCTTCGTCGCCGACCGCGCGCTCTACGCCCGCGTTCGCGTTCACGAGGTGCGCGACGAGACCACCGCGTTGGTGTCGCTGCGTCACCGTTACCCCGACCAGCTCACGCACTGCCTCGGCGTCGAGGTGAGCCTCGCCCGCGAGGTGCTCGACAAGGGAGGCTTCCTGCTCCCCTCGTGGCCGCAGGCGGTGCGCGAGGCCGGCGACGGCACGCGGCTCCACGCGCTGCGCGAGGACCTGCTGTTTCGCCTGCGGCGCGACACCGCCGCGCTGATCGATGCCTCGCGCCGACGGTACTTCGTGCTCGGCGTCGACGAGGGTCGTGCATCGGTGCAAGGCCCCACGCGGGTGATGATCTTCGACCTCCGCGACGGACGTCCCGTGCTGCGCGCACGCGGTCGGGGTGATGACCTCGTGTTCATCCCGTTTCAGATCCATGGCTCGCCCCGACCCGTGGGCGCCATGCCCCTGCCCGGCCTCAGCCAGCACGATTGCAGCGTGGCCAACGCCGTCCGCGTGGTCGCCGGGGTACCTCCGCTCGGCATTCAGCACGCCCCCTCGCCCACGCCTGCAGGCGACGCCGCGGCGAACGCCGACGCGTCGACGCCACCCCCCGACGCGTCGGCCCCTCGCCCCGACGCTTGACGTCCCGCGGTGATCGAACGACGTTCACGGGATGCCCCCAGAGGTCGAGATGCACCGCCCCGCCCTCGAAGCCCTGCGCTTGCGCCTTCGCGAGCACGTCGCACGGAACAAGCTCAAGACCTCCACCCGTCGTGAGCTGATCCTCGACACGCTCGCGGACGTGAAGCGCCACGTCACCGCCGACGAGCTGCTGCGCGAGGTGCGCGAGCGCGACCCGCGCATCGGAGCCGCGACCGTGTACCGAACGCTGCGCGTCTTTCAGGAGAGCGGCATCGTCGCCGAGCGTCGCTTCGAGGGCGGCGCGACGCGCTTCGAGCTCGCCTCCGACGAGCACCACGACCACCTGATCTGCACGGCCTGCAACCTCATCGTGGAGTTCGAGGACGAGGCCATCGAGCGCGACCAGAAGCGCGTCGCTGCGGCCCATGGCTTCAGCCTGCGGGAGCACCGCCACGAGCTCTACGGCCTCTGCCCCGCCTGCCAGAAGCGCGCGGCGCGGCGCGCCTGATCACTGCAGCCGCACGGGCAGCGGCATGAAGAGCACCGCGAAGAGCCCCAGCGTGAACCACGCGACCGCCCGGCGCGCGCCATCGAGGTGTTGGTCCTCGGTCGGGGGGTGGCGGTCTCCACCGAGGCGCAGCACCACCCGCGTCATCACCGCCCAGAGGCCCCACACCGTCGCGGGGGTGAACAGCTCAGAGCTCCAGTGCGCGCGCGGCGTGGTCGCGGCAAGGTACACCGCGAGCCCCGCCGCCCATGCACCCACGGCGCCGATCACCCGCGGCGACCAGCGGTCGTAGCGCGGGCCGAAGAGCGCGTAGGCGACGTGGCCGCCGTCGAGCTGACCGATGGGCAGCAGATTCATCATCGTCATGAAGAGGCCCACCCAGCCCGCGAAGGCGACGGGGTGCAGCCAGACGTCGTGCCCCGGCGGGATGGGTCCGCACACGGCGCGCTTCAGCGCGAGGTAGAGCAGCGAGTCGCCCTCGACGAAGACCCCCGTGCGCCCCGCGAGGGGCTCGATGGTGGAGCGCGAAAGCCCCGCGACGGTCACCCCCAGCGCGACCACGAGCCCTGCGAGCGGCCCCGACGCGCCGACGTCGACCAGCGCGTTGCGCGTGCGCACGCCGTCGCGCATCGCGATGACCGCGCCCATCGTGCCGAACACGTTCGGGAACGGGATGAACAACGGCAGCGTCGAGGGGATGCGGTGCCGACGCATCGCGAGCCAGTGCGCGAACTCGTGGCAGAGCAGGATCGCGAGCAACGGCACGGCGAAGGGCCACCCCTTCTGCAGCGCCGAGAGCAGCGCCACCAGCGACGCGCCGACGCCCCGCGCCGCCATCACCTGCTCCAGCGGGTCTCGTCCGGTCACCTGCGCGGCGCCGACGTAGAGCGTGCTCACGCAGGTCGCGAGGAACAACAGCAGCGCCAGCGCGCGGCGGTCTCCCCCCGCAGGCGGGGCCTCGTCGTCAGGGTCGTCGGGGCGGCTCACGATCGCTGCTCCAACGTGAGCCGCAGGGCATCGAGGCGAGCGCGCAGGCGAGCGTCGATGACGCCGTGGCGACCCTCGACCACAACGTCTCCCGGAGACAGCGTGTGGTCGGCGATCACCCGCACCGACGCCCCGGTGCGCGCGACCTCGTCCTCGCACGTCGCGAGGTCGGTCGGGTGAACCCGCGCGAGCCGGACGACCGCGGGTTCTTCCAGCGCGAGCGCGGCGCGCAGGCCCTCGACCGAGACGACTCTCTCATGCGTCGCGCACGCCGCCAGCACCCGCGCCGCGAGCGTGAACGCGAGGTCGGTGGCCTCCGCGCGAACGGCGGCGCGCGCTCGCTCGAGGTCGCTCCATCCCCGCGCCAGAGCGTCTTCAGGCCCCATCCGCGGGGACCACGGCGTGCCCGTCGCGAGGCGTCGCAGCCCGCCCGCGCCGCTCACGGCGTCGGCTCCTGCAGCGCCGCGCAGAGCGTGGCCGCACGGTCGCGGAGCCCGTGCACCCGCAGCGATCGCTCGATGCGAAGTGCCTCGGGTTGCCACGCCGCCGCGCGACCCGTGAGCTCCGCCGCGAGCGCAGCGAGGGTCTGCAACGACGGCGCACCCCGCAGCACGCGCACGCCGTGACGAAGGACCTCGCCCAGGGCCTCGGCCTTGTCGGCGTGTCGTCGCGCGAAGTCTGCCTCGGCGCGCACCGCCGCCAGCGCGGCCGGCGGCAGCGATCGGGCCAGCGCCGCGCGGGTCGTCGGATCGCTGCCCAGGAGCCCGAGGGCGAAGAGCCGCGCCCCCGCCGGGGAGTCATCGGCCGCGCGCGGGTGCAGCGCGCGGAGGCGCTCAGCGACGATGCGTCGGGCGCGCCCTTCGGCGGTGTGTCCCGCGGCGATGTGCGCGCGGCGCGACCCCAGCCCGGCGGGGTACGCAAACGCAGCGTCGAACGACGCGACGTCTTCCCCCGCGAGTGCCGTCACCGCCACCGCGGCGTGCTGCCAGGTCGACGCGCTCACACGCGCACTGTGCCACAGCCGCGCCGCGGTCCCGTCGCCGAAAACTCGCGGCGCGCGGGCGGGCGATGCTAGCTGCGGCGATCTCCGTGGCCGTCTCTCCCCTCCTCCGACGCGTCTCCGCGGCGCTGCTCGCGGCTTCTCTCTGCCTCGCGCACGGCGAGGTCTCGGCGTGGACCGAGGCGCGACCCGCGGGGCTGGTGACTGAGGTCGCGGTGCGCCCTGACGGCGGCGCCGAGGTCACCCTGCGCATCCGCTGGCGGGTGCTCGCCGGGAGGCTTCGACAGTTCGAGCTCGCGGAGCTCCCCACCGACCTCACCCTCGTCGAGGCCAGCGCGTCGACCCGCGCGGACGTCACGATCCCCTTGCGCGCCAACACGATCGCCCCGGGGCGGCTCGAGGTCAGCCTCGGCGACGAGGGCGGCGTGCGTCGGGGCAGCGTCGATGTGGTGATCCGGTACACGACCTCGCTGCGCGCCACCGGCGCGATTCAGCGCGCGGGTCCCGACGCGGTGGTCGAGGTCGCAACGGTGCCGTGGGAGAGAGGTCTCGAGGCCACGGAGCTCCGGGTCACGGTCCCCGCCAGCGCCCGCCGCGCGCAGTGGATCAGCGATGAGACCCCGGGCGTCGAGGCGCAGACCACCACCGAGCTCTCGCGCGACGTGGTCCACGCGCTCCGACGGCACCTACCGCCGCACACCCGCTGGACCGCGCGCGTCGCGGTGGACCCGCAGGCCTTTCCCTGGCTCGTGAGCCGCGCCGCCCAGGGTCCCCGGGCGCAGCGCCTGGAAGAGCGTTCGCAGCGCGGGGTGAAGCTCGCCAGCGTCGCGCTGGCGTCGCTCCTGGTGCTCCTCGGCGTCGCCGTCTCGCGGCGTGCGGGCCCTTCGGCGCTGCCCCTCTCCCGGGCGGGGCGATGGATCCCCGTCGCACTGCTCGCCCTCGGCGGCGCGCTGCAGCCGCTGGCCGCGCTTGGGATCTCGGGCGCGTTGCCCGCGGGGACCCTGCTCGTGCTGCTCGCCATCGCCCTGCGCCATCCCGCGCGCGCGCAGCGTAGCCTCGCCGACACGCGCGCCCGCGCCCGCTGGATCGAGGCCCGATCGCTCGACGGCATCACCCCGCCCACGCGCTGGCGCGACGCCGCCATCGCCTTCTCTGCGGCGTTCTCTGCCGTCGCGATGGGCGCCTGGGCGCTGCGGGGGGGCTCGCTCGCCGCGGGCATCGCGGCCCTCGACCTGAGCCTCCTCGCGATCGCCGTGGTCGCGCTGCGGCTCCCGAAGGAGCCGTCCGACGCGGCGGTGCTCCGACCGCTGCTGCGGTCGCTCGCGCCTGCGTGGTCACACACCCGCACGGCGCGCATCGCGTGGCGCCTGAAGGGCTCCCCGGCGTCGCTGGGCGCCCTGCGCGCGCGGGTGGTGCCGCGTCCGGGCTGGCGCATGGTGCGCGGCCTGGCGTGCATCGAGGTGGGGTGCGCGTGGCGACGAGGCGCAGTGGCGTGGCAGCCGCGGCCATACTTCACCATGCGGGCGGCGGTGCGGAGCGAAGGCGCCGAGGCCCTGCGGGCGCTGGCCGCGCAGGTGGGCACGATGATCGACGACGAGGTCCATGGCACGGTGGTGTTCACCGTCGACCTCCAGGGGGTACAAACGGGGCTGCTGCACGCGTCGCTGAAGAGCGCGCTGCCCTCGCTGATGGTCCGCGCGACCGCGCCGGCCACGCGATCGCAGCTCGGCGCCGAAGACACCGCCGCGGGATCCGTGATGTTCGTCGAAGGGGCTTGAGCGCTCAGCGACGGGGCGCGAGACGCTGGCGGATCGTCGGCACGATCGTGTCGGCCTTGCGCGCGGCGGACTGCACGGCCGAGGGCTTGAAATCGAGCTTGAGCGCGGCGACCGTGATCTCCTCGTCGAGCCAGGCGGCGCCGTCGGTGTCGAGCACGTCGGTGGCGCGCTTGCCCTTGAACTCGTTACGCTCGGAGGAGAGCACCCGGGCGCAGAAGGGCTCGTAGAGGTCGCCGAGGGCGTCGCGGAACGCGTCGAGGTCCTCGTCGGCGCTGGAGATGAGCTCCGGCGCGCGATCGCGGTACTGCTCGAAGCGCGCGGGGGCCGCGGCGCGCACGCGCTCCAGGGCCACGCGCAGCGCCAGGGCGTCGTCGAGGTACCCGAGCACACCCGTGGAGTCGGGGATGATGTCGCCCGGCGCCAGGGTGTACAGCACCGCGGCGACGGCGGCGGTGCGCACGTCGTCGGGGAGGTCCTGGTCGTCGCCGACGACGTGGAGGAAGTCCTTGAGGTCTTGCTGGAGCGAGGAGAGCCAGCGCTCCGAGATGTCTTCGAGGTTGTTGCTGCTCATGGTGCGAGGCGAGGGAGTCTACACAACTCTCCCGCCCCGTCCGGGTCTCACTGAAGATTCCGGTCCTCTTCGGGCATCAACGCCTCGCCCGCGGGACAGACGATGCGCTCGCGGGTCACCCCCGCGGCGGTGCGGAGGATCCGGAACTCCACCCGGCGATTGCGCGACCACGCGGCCTCATTGTGCGCGTTCTGCAGCGGGCAGCGCTCGCCGTAGCCCGCGGAGTGCAGCCGCCCTTCCTCCACCCCGCGCTCGGTGAGCGCGCGCACCACGCTCGCCGCGCGGTCGCGGGTGAGCTGAAGGTTGTGGTCGTCGTTGCCGCGCTCGTCGGCGTGCCCCTGCACCTGCAAGAGCTGCAGCTGCGGGTTCGCCCGGAGGATCGCCGCCACGGCCTCGACGATGTGAAGGCTCTCGGGGAGGATCTGCGCGCTGTCGGTCTCGAAGTTGATCGCCTGGAGGATGCGGATGCTGTTCTCTTCGAGCACCGCGTCGCCGCGGTCAGGGCAGCCGTCTTCGTCCTCGGTGCCGTTGTAGGTCTCGGGCTCCATCACGCAACGGTCGCGCACGTCGGGGATGCGGTCGTGGTCGTTGTCGGGGTCGGGGCAGCCCTCCTCGTCCTCGAAGCCGTCACGGTCCTCGGGGTCGTTGGGGCAGAGGTCGTTGCGGTCGAGGATGCCGTCGCGGTCGTTGTCGGGCTCCGGGCAGCCGTCGGTGTCTTCGAAGTTGTCGCGGTCCTCGGGGTTGTCGGGGCACTGGTCGACGTTGTCGAGGATGCCGTCACCGTCGCGGTCGCTCACGTCGCGGTCGGGGCAGCCGTCTTCGTCGTGGTCGCCGTCGCGGTCTTCGGGCGTCAGCGGGCAGTGATCGTTGACGTCGAGGATCCCGTCCTGGTCGTTGTCGGGCTCGGGGCAGCCGTCCTGATCCTCGAAGTTGTCGAAGTCTTCGGGCTCGTCGGGGCAGCGGTCGACGTCGTCGCGGTAGCCGTCGCCGTCGCGGTCGCCGATGCTCGGCTCGAAGATGAACCCGAGAAACGCCCGCACATCAGCGCCGGCGTCGCCGTTGGTGATCCGGCGCCCTGCGCCGAGCATCAGGTACGAGTTCTGGATTACGAACACCTTGAGCCCCGCCACGGCTTCCACGGGTGTCTGGAACTCCCCGAAGAAGTCGTTGGTCGCGGTGCTACCGTAGACCTCGGCCACGATGTCGAGCGCCGGCGCCGCGCGGAAGCTCATGCCGAGACCGAAGGTCAGGGGGTTGCCCCACACCGTGTTCACGAGCTGCGCGCCGGTGCCGAAGGCGTGGCGGTAGCCGATGTTGAGGTCCATGCGAAAGCGCTGGTGGGGGCGCCACTCCGCGGCGAGCGAGGGCCACACCACCCCACCCGGCGCGCCCGCGAAGTTCGACGGCCCCGACATCGCGGGGAATCCCCCCTGCAGGATCAGCGCGAGCCCGAAGCCCGAGCGCTCCGCGCGCAGCAGGCGGAGCTTGGCGTGCAGCATCAGGGTGCCCACGCCCTGAAAGGTCAGCCCCCCGTTCTGCGGGTTGTATCCCGCGATGGGCGAGAGCGTGGTGTCGCTGCCCTGGTACGCGGGGCCGTCGACGAGGTGGAAGGGGAGCTGCAGGCCCAGCACCAGCCAGTTCGCGATGCCCACGTTGGCGTGGAGCACGCCCGAGAACATGTTGCTGACGAGCGGCGCCTCCAGCTGCTGCTCGGTGCCGCGCAGGCCCGTGCCGCGGCGCGCGAGGCCGCGCCCCCAATCGACCACGAGGCCGAACGACACGCTGCCCGCGCCGAGGATGTCGGTGCCGTTGACGGTGAACTGGCCCTTGGAGTCGATGGCGTGCTGAAAGAGGTGGAGGTCGTATCCTGCGCCGTTGGGGAGCGCGTCTTGCGCACGCGCCTGCGCGCCCACGGTGCACAGCGCAACGGTCGCCGCCGCGGCGCTCACCCTGCTTCGCCACTTCGAGGTGCTCATGATCGCCGCGACGCTATCGCGCGGACGTCAGGGGGGTCAACGATCGCGAGGGGTAGAGACGTCGCTGCCCTCCGCCGCGCGACACCAGAGGCGTCAGTGCGAGGGAGGGCAGCGGCGGGGCAGAGGGTTGTGGGTTGAGGTCACTTCGTCTCGGTGGTCGCCTGCGCGGCGGCCGCCTTCGTGCGAAGGAGGCGGGCCTCCTTGTCGCGACGGCGCTTCTTCTGACGGTGACGGGCACGCGGATCCTGCGGGGTTCCCATAGCGGCGCAGGGACTACCGCAACGCGAGGAGTTTGTACAGCGGGAGCGGCGCGCTACTGCGCGGGGGAGCCGACGGTCGGGGGGATGTACTGACGGCCGCGCGCACAGCCCGCGGTGGCGCGCGTGCGGTTGCCCGCCACGCGGATGATCTTGAACTGCACGCGGCGGTTGCGCGCCCAGGCCTCTTCGTTGGAGCGCGGGTCGACCGGGCAGAACTCGCCATAGCCCGCGGAGACCAGGCGATCAGCGACCACGCCGCGCGCCACCAGCGCCTGCATCACGCTGCTCGCGCGGTCACGGGAGAGTTGCAGGTTGTGGTCGTCATCCGCGCGCTCGTCGGTATGACCCTCGACCTCGACCTGCGTGATGTCGGCCTGCCCCTGGAGGAGCTGCGCCACCTGCTCGATGATCTGTCGGTTGAGCTCGTTGTCGATGATCTGCGCGCTGTCGGTCTCGAACTGGATCTGCTGGTTGAGCTGGATGTCCTCGCCCACGCGGCGGATGAGCCCGTTGTCGGGGCAGCCGTCGGCGTCGTCGAGCCCGTTGTAGACCTCGGGCTCCAGCGGGCAGCGGTCGGCCGTGTCGAGGATGCGATCCTGGTCGTTGTCGGGGTCGGGGCAGCCGTTGTCGTCTTCGAAGCCGTCGCGGTCTTCGGGCTCGTTCGGGCACAGGTCGTCGTTGTCGAGGATCTGGTCCTGATCGTTGTCGGGGTCGGGGCAGCCGTTCTCGTCCTCGAAGCCGTCGCGGTCTTCGGGGTCATCGGGGCAGCGGTCGACGTTGTCGGCGATCTGGTCACCGTCGCGGTCTTGAACCTCGCTGTCGGGGCACCCGTCGCTGTCCTGGTTGCCGTTGCGATCCTCGGGCACGAGGGGGCACTGGTCATTGACGTCAAGGATGCCGTCGCGGTCGTTGTCGGGCTCGGGGCAGCCCTCCTCGTCTTCGAAGTTGTCGAAGTCCTCGGGTTCGTTCGGGCAGCGGTCGACGTCGTCGCGGTAGCCGTCACCGTCGGTGTCACCGATGCTCGGTTCGAAGATGAAGCCCACGAAGCCGCGAAAGCCCGCCGAGGCCATCGCCGGCGTGAAGCCCGCGCCGCCGCCGAGGGTCAGGTACGAGTTGCGGTCGACGAAGATCTTCGCGCCGAGGATGCCCTCCATCGGCGTGGTCGCGAGCGCGTTCGAGAACCCGTTGAGGTACTGCGCGCCGTAGACCTCGGCCATGAGGTCGATGACGTTGCCGAGGCGGTAGCTCGCGCCGACGCCGAAGGTCAGCGACGGCCCGTAGGTGATGTTCGACCCCGCCTGAATCCCCGCCGAGGTGAAGGTCGAGCCGTCACCGAAGGGGATGCGCGCGCCGAGGTTCGCCGCGAGGCGGAGGCGCTGGGCGAAGCGACGCTCGATGGCCACCGAGGGCCAGACCCACACGCCCGACTCGCCCGCGAAGGCCCGCTGCGTGCTGATCGGCGCGATGGGGATGCCCACCTGCAGCGAGACCGCGAGGCCCACGGGCCAGTACTCCGCGCGGAGCCAGCGGAGCTTGGCGTGAAGGATGATGTCGCCGAGGCCCTGCCGCGCCCAGGGGTTCGTGCCCGGGTTGAACTGCGCGGCGCCCAGTCCCAGGGAGCTCCCGGCGGCAGAGGTGTTCATCGGGTCGGCGAAGCTGTTCGCCGGGCCGTTCACGAGGTGGAAGGGGATCTGCAGGCCCGCCACGAGCAGGTTGCCGATGCCGATGTTGGCGTGGAACAAGCCCGAGAACATCGTGTCGACGAGGGCGGTGTTGCCGGTGCCGATGCGGCCCAGGGAGGTGCCCACGTCGAGGAGCAGGCCGAAGGAGACCCCACCCGCGCCGAGGATGTCGGTGCCGTTGACGGTGAGGATGCCCTTGGAGTCGATGGCCGGACGGAACAGGTGCAGGTCGAAGCCGCCGCCGTTGCCCTCAGGGATCGGCGGTGCATTCGAGGTCTGCGCCGACGCGTTGGGCGAGGCCGCGAGCGAGGCGAGGAGAGCGACTCCGCCCGCGATCCACGCGGCCGGACGGATCCGTCGGGTCATCATCGGCGCGGACGGTATGTGAAGCGACGCCGCGGCGTCAATGAGCCAGACACCCGCCCCAGCGCGCTGGAACTACAGCGAAGACGCCGCGTCCGCGCCGGCCTCGACCACCCCAGGGAGATCGCCGGGGAGCGCCGCGTCGACCGCCGTCGAGCCGCCTCCCGCGTCGATGCCGCCGTCGACCTTGGGGCCTTCGGGGACGATGATCCGCAGCGTTCGCTCCCCCACCACGACCCCGTCGCCGACGAGCTGCACGCGGGCGAAGAAGAGTTGGGGGAACTCCGTCTCGCGCACGGCGGTGTTGCGGGCGATGATCCGAAAGGTGAGCTGCGTGCGGGTGAGCACGTTTTCGAAGGTGTCATCGAGCCCGTCGGGCGTGCCCGAGGGCAGCCGATCCCTCGCCTCGGGGAGCGCGGTGCCCTCGGGCGCGGTGGCGGAGATCGCGTGCACGGCCTGCACGAAGCCCCCGGGGTCGCTCACGGTGGCGGCGGTCACCGATGAGAACGCCAGGCCGTCGAGGAAGCTCACGATGGCCTCGACCACCGCGTTGCCCAACCCCGTCCCGTCGGCGCTGATGTCGAACACCAGCGGGCATCGGTCCCCCGTGGGCGAGCGGGCGACGCCGCCGATGCCCGTGGCGCAGCGACCGTTGACCGCCGCGGTCACGGCGCCCGTGCCGATGGCGAGGCGTTCCATCTGGGCGCGGGACCCGTCCCCCGAGGCGATGCCGATGAGCCGAGCGTTCACCGCCCGCAGGGCGTCGAGGGTCTGCTGCAGGCTGTGCGTGCCGGCCGCGGCCTCGCTGTACGAATCGGGCGTGTGCGAGGGCGCGTCGGTGATGTTCACGACCACCCGCGCCGCCCCCGTGCGGAACCCCACGCCCCCAAGGGTCGCGGTGCTGGGCGTGCCGGCCGGGGGGAGCACGGTCGGGATCGAGAACGCCGCGTTGCGCAGCCCGGCACCGGTGGCGATCTGGTAGAGCGACTCAAGCCACGCCTCGGGGATGTCGCCGCCGTTCTGCAGGGGCTGATCGAGGCTGTTGACCGAGGCGAACACCCGGCCAAAGTCCGTCGTGACGGGCGCGAGGAGGTCGTAGGGGCGGTCGGTCTGAAATCCGAAGGGGCTGACGGGGAAGTCGGCGAAGCGCGAGACGCCCAACGCCAGGTCCGCGGCGCGCTCGCGCAGCCGGGGGATGACGAAGTTGCCCAGCGAGGACTTGAGGTTGGCGATCTCGCCCGAGAAGCTGCCTGTGGTGTCGACATTGAAGTGCACGTCGAGGCGGCTGGCCCGGGGCTCGACGGTGACCTCGAAGCTCCGCGCCTCGCCGCGAAACGGCAGGGTCAGCGTGAGGTCGTACGCGGGGTACCCCGAGGCCGGTCGGGTCGAGGTCACGGCGGTGGCGGCGTCCTCCCGCGCGCGAAAGGGGTCTCCCGCGTCAGGCCGGGGCGCGGCGTCGGGGCGGTCGGTGCCGCAGCCGGCGAGGGTGAGCAGAGCGAGCGGGAGGAGCCGACCGCGGCGCATGCGCGCACGCTAGCACGGCACGTCGTGCGGCATCCGCCCCGGCGCGAAGATCGGCCCGAACACCGAGGCGGCGCGGGTGGTACGTTTCGCGGAATGACCCGCGTGCAACGCGCCGTGAGCGTGGCGCTCCTGGCGCTCTCCCTCGCCACCGCGGCCCAGGCCAACGGGCGGTTCCCCCAGGCGAACTACCTCGTGTTGGGCCCGGGTCGTCGCAACGACCTCATCGTGCTGCGCGCGACCTTCGGGCTGGTGCTTTCGCGCGACCAAGGCGCGCATTGGGACTGGGTCTGCGAGGAGTCGCTCGACGCGGTGGGCACCTTCGACCCCTCCCTCGCGTTGGGCTCCGACCAGCGCATCGCCATGGGGCTGCCCACCGGGATGCGGACCTCATCGGTCTCGCACTGCGCCTGGTCCAGCCCGACCGGCGCGGCCGAGAGCGTCATCGACATCACCCAGGACGCCCTCGGCGACGTGATGTTCGCCGCGGGGACCGACTACAGCATGCCGACCGCGCTCACGCGCGTGTATCGCTCCGATGACCGGGGCCTCTCGTGGCGCGTCACCGCCACGCAGTCGTCGTACATCGTCGAGACCCTCGACGTCGCGCCGGGCGCTCCCCAACGGGTGTACCTCTCGGGGTACCGCCCCGGCGCGGTCGGCACGCTGCTGCGCAGCGACGACGGCGGCATGACCTTTCGCGCGACCTCCGCGCGCTTCCCCGAACTCTCCAGCGTCTGGATCGCCGCGGTGCACCCCACGATCCCCGACCGCCTGTGGCTCCGCGTCGCCGCCGGCCTGGGCACCGAGCTGCACCGCTCGGACGACGGCGGCGCGACGACCGTGCGGGTCGCGCAGACCTCCGAGCCCATGGACGGCTTCGCGCTGAGCGATGACGGCGACACGGTTTGGTACGGCACGGGCAACCGCGCCCAGGGCATTCACCGCTCGGTGCGAGGCGGGGCCTTCACGCGGGTCGCGAGCGCCGCCGCGGTGCGCTGCATGCGCTTTCACGGCGGGCTGCTGTTTGTCTGCGGCGACGAGGCCATCGACGGGTACTCCCTGGCGTGGTCGGGAGACGGCGGAGACACGCTCAACCCGCTGATGTCGCTGCGTGACCTTCGCGGCCCGCTGCGCGGGTGCACCGAGGATGGCGGCGTGTCCTCGGCGTGCGGGCCGGTGTGGACGCAGCTCGCGCCGCAGCTCCAGGACCTCGACGCCGCCACCGTGCCCCCCCGCGTGCCGCTGCCCGCGGTCGACGCGGGGGTCATCGACGCGAGCGTTACCGACGTGCCGCGTGACGGCGCCGCCATCGACGCGCCCACGGTGGACCGCGACGCCCTCGACGGTGACGCGCGCGTCGACCACCCGGCGCCCTCCCCCGACCTCGGCGCCCCGGAGGATGTCGCGCGCCCCACCGACCTCGGGCTCCGCGACGTTACCTCGCCGCGGGACCTCGGCGCGCCCCCCGGGGACGCAGGCGGCGCGGGCGGACGCGGCGCGTGCGACTGCCACGCGGGGGCGCCGGCGCGGCATCCCTGGTGGCTGTCGCTGGCGTTGGTCGGGCTCGCGGCGCGGCGTCGCCGTCGCTCCTCGGGGCGCCGCTGAGGGGACGGGTCAGAGCTCGATGCGGTCACCCACGCGGGGCACGTCGACGCGCAACCCCTTGTCGCGCAAGCGATCTCGCAGCACCGCCTGCGCCTTGGGCTCGCCGTGCACCAGCGCCACGCGCGAGAGCGGCCCCACCGCCCGGCAGTCGTCGACGTAGCGAAGGAGGTCGGCCTGGTCGGCGTGCGCGGAGAAGCCGTTGAGCACGGTGACCTCGCAGCGGCGGTCGCGCTCGACGCCAAGGATGCGCACCTTGTCGCGCTTCTCGACCAGCCGTCGGCCGAGGGTGTGCTGGGCCTGAAAGCCCACGATGAGCACGGTGTTCGCCGCGCTCTCGACCGCGCCGCGGAGGTGGTGCAGCACGCGCCCGCCCTCGCACATCCCGCTGGCGGCGATGATCACCGCGGGGTCGGGGCGGGCGGAGATGCGCTTGCTCTCCTCGATGTCTTCGACGTAGCGCAGGCCGTCGAAGTGAAACGGGGAGTCGTTGCCCCGCAGCAGCGCGCGGGCCTCGGCGTCGAAGCACTCGGGGTGCATCTTGAAGATCTCGGTGATCTGCACCGTGAGCGGCGAGTCGATGAAGACGGGGATGGGGGGCAGGGCGTTGCTGCGGCGCAGGTGCTTGAGGGCGAAGACGATCTCCTGCGCGCGCTCGAGCGCGAAGGCTGGGATGATCACCTTGCCGCCGCGGGCGAAGGTGCGGCGGATGACCCCGGCGAGGTCGTCCTCCATCTTGGCGATGGGGTCGTGCAGGCGGTCGCCGTAGGTGCTCTCGGAGATCAGCAGGTCGGCGCCGCCCGCGACCTCAGGGTCACGCAGGATGGGCATGTCGGGGCGACCGAGGTCCCCTGTGAAGACCACGCGCTTGGTGCGGCCGTCCTCTTCAACCTCGAGGGTGGTGACGGCGCTGCCGAGGACGTGACCGGCATCGTGGAAGGTCAGGGTCACCCCCGGGGCGATGGTGAAGGGGCGGTGGTACGCGAGGGAGACGAAGCGCTCGATGGCCGCGAGGGCGTCCTCCTCGGTGTACAGCGGCTCGACCGGATCGCTGTCGATGTCGCCGCGGGCGATCTGCTTGTTCAGGTAGCGGGCGTCGGCCTCCTGGATGAAGGCCGCGTCGCGCAGCATCGCCGCGCAGAGGTCACGGGTGGCGTGGGTGGCGAAGATCGGGCCGCGAAAGCCCTGCTTGACCAGGAGGGGGAGCGCGCCGGAGTGGTCGATGTGCGCGTGCGAGAGCACCACGAGGTCGACCTCGTCGACGGGCAGGGGCAGACGGCGGTTGCGCTCCGCGGACTCTCGACGGCGCCCCTGAAAGAGCCCGCAATCCAGCAGGATCGTGGCGTGGGGGGTGCGTACGAGGTGCATGGAGCCCGTGACGGTCTGGGCGGCGCCGACGAATTCGATCTGCATGGGTGCCGATCGGTGTAGCGCATGGCAGGGGAGGCCGCGCAAGCGCGGTCGTGCGGCGGCCGGGATCGCGTTGACACCGCGGCGGCGCCCGATAGTAGACTCCGCCGCGATGCGAACCGGACCGGTGGTCACGCCTCGGGTTCGCACCCTCCCGCTCACCCGGGAGTGAAATGGTGTTCGTGTCGCGCCTCCCGCCCTGAGCCGCCAAGGCCCGCCGCCTCGAAGGGGTTGTAGTTCCGATGTTGAAGCTCGTGATCTCTGACGACGAGGGCAAGACGACGGTGGTTCCGTTGGCGCGGGACGAGATCACCATCGGTCGCAAGGAGGGCAACACGATCCGTCTGACGGAGCGCAACGTGTCCCGGCGACACGCGCGGCTGCACCGTCGGCAGAGCGAGTTCGTCATCGAAGACCTCGCCTCGTACAACGGCATCGTGTTGAACGGCGCGCGCCTCGCCGAGACCCGCCCGGTGCGCCACGGGGACCAGATCCTCATCGGCGACTACAAGCTCCAGATCGTCGACGAGCCCGGCGCGCAGGTCGCGCCCCCGACGCCGACGCCCACCCCGGCGCCCCCGTCGGAGCACCACGCGCCGCTGATCCCCGCCTCGGCGCCGCCCTCGACCCCCGCGGCTCCCGCGAGCGCGCCGGGTCTCGCAGCCCTCAACGACCCCTTCGCCCCGCCGCAGCCCGGGGCGGGCGCGGCCACCGTGCCCGAGCACATCCGGGGTCTGCGGGTGGTCTTCCTCGCCCCCGCGGGCGTGCCCGCCCCGGTCGCGCTGGACCGTCTGCCGATCATCATGGGCCGCAGCGAGGCGGCCGACGTCGCCCTGCCCTTCAGCTCCATCTCCCGTGAGCACGCCCGGCTCTTCATCGAAGACGACAAGCTCTTCATCGAAGACATGGGGAGCTCCAACGGGGTGCAGATCAACGGCGAGAAGCACAAGAAGGTCGAGCTCGCGCCCGGCGACATGGTGCAGCTCGGCGTCGTCGAGTTCCGCATCGCGCGGCGCGGCGACAGCACCGTGGTCATCCGCTCCACCGCGGAGGCGGAGGGGACGAAGGGCACGAAGTCGAACAAGGGCCTCGTCGCCGGCGTGGTGTTCGGCGGCCTCGCGCTGGGCCTCGCGCTGTTCATCGTGTTCCGCAGCCCCCCGGGGCCTGCCGCGGTGCCCACGCCTCCGGCGCCCAACGTCGCGGCCCCTGCGCCTGCCCCGGCGCCCGCACCCACCCCAGCGCCCGTGGCCGCGCCCTCCACGCCCGAGCCCACGCCCGTGCCTGCGCCCGAGCCTCCGCCGGCGGCCGCCGCGCCGGTGCCTGCCGCGCCTGCGACGCCTGAGCCTCCAGCCCCCGCCGCGCCGGAGCCCGCCGCGCCTGCCGCGACCGAGCCTACCGCGCCCGCAGCCGCCGCCGCGCCCGTCGCGCAGCCTCTGGCAGCGCCGAGCCCAACGCGTCGAGAGCGCCCCCGCGATCGCACCCCAAGCGCCGCGCCGTCGGCCCCGTCTCGCCCCGAGCCCACCCCTCCCCCGAACAGCGGGGGCGGAGGCATGGACGGCGCCCGCACCTGCATGCGCTCCGGGCAACCGCAGCCGCAGATCAATCGTTGCATCGTCGGCGCGCTTCGCGGGAGCGCATCGAGCGAAGAGGAGCTCCGGCTTCTCAGCGTGACCTACCGCAGCATGGGTGACCGGGCGAACGCGGTATCGGCGATGCGGCGCTACATCGCGCGCAACCCCAACACCCGATACGCCGAGCAGTTCAACGAGTACATCACCGGCGAGTGACCGGCGCGGGGTCCCTTGACACCCCGCCGCCGCCTCGGGTACTCCCCCGCCCTCCCGTTCTCTGGCGCCCTGCGCCGGAGAGCCCTCCACGCGGTGAACATCCCCCCCGAAGCGTTGTGCGACGGCGGGCGCGTGGGCCCTGATCCCAGGAGATCGAAGCGATGCCGAAGATGAAGACCAACAAGGCCGCGGCCAAGCGGTTCCGGATCTCCGGAAGCGGCCGCGTCCGCCGTCCGAAGTGCGGTGCGAACCACTTCATGGGCAACAAGAACTCGACCCGTCTCCGCCGTCTGCGCAAGAACGACATGGTCGACAAGTCCTTCGAGAAGCGGATCCTGATCCTCTTCCCCTACGGGCGTCCCTGAGGAGCTGAGCCATGCCGCGCGCAAAAAAGGGCTTCAAGGCCCGTCGTCGTCGTAATCGGGTTTTCCGTCACGCCCAGGGCTTCTCCGCCGGTCGGGGTCGCCACTACGCCCAGGCCCGCGAGGCCGTGCACAAGGCCTGGGTCTACGCCTACGTGGGCCGCAAGCTCCGCAAGCGTGACTTCCGCCGCCTCTGGATCAGCCGCATCTCCGCCGCGGCCCGGTCCCTCGGCACGAACTACTCGCGCCTCATCGCCGCCCTCCGCGGCGCGAACATCGCGCTCGACCGCAAGATCCTCGCCGACCTCGCCGTGCGCGACTTCGAGGGCTTCAAGTCCGTGCTGAGCAACGCGGGCATCTCGCTGAAGCCCAACGCCTTCCTCGCCTGATCGCCTCCCTCCCCCTCCCCACAATCACGCGATGCGCCGCGCGACGTTGATGCGCGCGGCACGCGTCGCCATTACACTCTCGCGCCCTCATGTCTGACAGCCCTATCGAGGCCCTCGACGCGCTCGCTGCGTCCATCGACGAGGCCTTCTCCAACGTTCGCGATGACAACGACCTGCGGCAGGTGACCGCGCGCTTCACGGGGCGCGACGGCGCGCTCACGCGGCTCATGAAGCGCATCCCCGAGCTGCCCGGCCCCGAGCGCAAGGGCTTCGGCCAGCGCGTCAACGAGGTGAAGAACGCCGTCGAGGCGGCCTGCGCGCGCGGCGGTCAGCGCCTGCGCGACGAGGCCCGGGCGCGGGAGCTCTCGGGCCCCGCGCTCGACGTCACCCTCCCCGGGCGGCGCCCGCGGGTGGGTCGCATCCACCCCGTGTCGCGCGTGCTCCACGACGTGCTCGACGCGTTCTCGGCGCTCGGCTTCGACATCGCCGAGGGCCCCGAGGTGGACCTCTCGGCGAACAACTTCGACCGCCTGGGCTTCCCCCCCGACCACCCCGCGATGGACATGCAC